>CAZEPS010000098.1:0-14914 GCA_964514165.1 uncultured Leptospirales bacterium | reverse complement strand
CGGGTTTCAGAGGTACAGCACCGATGCATGGTCTGGAGGTCCGAGGCCCAGCGGATAAAGTTGATGAGCCGCTTCGGCCGGGGGTTCCGGGTATCCTTTGGTTCAGTTACCGACGGGCACTCATTCCAGCCGAATTTTCGGCCGAGCATCTCCCCGGTTGTGATAATCTTGTGGTAGTACCTGCTGGATATGACCGTGTCGGGATACCGGTCCAGCATCTCGTCCATCTCTACGCGCAAATCAGCCAGGTCTTTGTCATTCCAGGAAAACCCGTCAACCCCCTCGTCATTGGAGAGGAGCTGCATGTGCACCTTCAGGCCCGCTTCCCGTATCTTGGTAATCACCTTTTCAATCTTGCCGATCTGGTGAGGGGTAATCGTATAGAGGTAATAGGTGTAGGGGTCGCCCTCGTAGTTTTTCCGGGAAATGGCGAAGGTGTCCCTGCCCCTGAGAACCTTCTCGTCCTCGTCGTCCCCCCAGAGGGATATCCCGATCATCATGTCCGGGAACCGGTCCCTGGGGACCTTTATGAGGCCGTTGGTCGCGCAGTAGGTGGGAATGCGGGAATAGAACGCCTCGACACGGTCGAGGTACAGGGTCGGCTCTCCGCCGATAAGAATCGCCAGGTTTACTCCGCGTTCCTTCTCACGATCGATGAATCCCTCCCACTTCGCGAGGTCCATCTCCTCTTCCGCGGCGGTGTGCTCGTCCGATGAAAAGAAGAAGCACCCCTTGCACCGGAGGTTGCACTTGTTCGTTACGTCGTATATGGAACTTCTTATGTTGAGCCTGGAAATTCGCTTATATCGTTCATTCCATTCCGCGTCAAGGAGGGAACTTACTGTTTTCATTGGTATATCCTGTAGTAAAAAATTGCTTTTAAATTATTTTTCAAACTATCACAATAAATAATATTATATATTGCCAGTAAAACTTTCTGTCATTGTGAGATTAGCTCGTCATCCCGCTTTACCGGGACTCCCCGCAGTTACTCAAATCTTGGCAGCGTTTTCCTACAGTTCATTTCCCGGGGGCGCCACCGGCTCGCTGCAGAGGTTCTCGCCCTTCTCGTAGCCCATTACCCAGACGGCCAGATAGGTGTCCACGTAGTCGAGCCATGACTTGAAGGAATCGGGGTCCACGGCGTGGCGGTAGAGCCGGGCGGTTACGACCGCGCTCCCGGCCGCGTAGTGCCGGCAGTCGTCGCAGTCGGTATCGGGTACGCAGCAGGCCGCGTCCCGGTCCCAGTTCAGATCGGTGCGGTACTGCCGAAAAGACCTCCCGAGGCCGAGGGCCATGGAGGGATTCATCCTCGGGTAGGAGCACTCGTACAGGTCGTGGAGCCCGAGCCGGTGTGTATGGGCAACCGCATTACAGGGGGAAAAGAGCACGTTGTCTGGATACTCTTTTAAAAGTTCGAGCATTTTATTCCTGGATTTCTTCAGGGTCTCCCCGGTGTGGCGCAGAGGTCCGTCGTAGCCGACCGGCGATGAGAACATGTTGAAGGTCGCCTCACACCCGTTGTCCGCGAGTTCTTTCATGACATCGTCGATTTCATCGATATTCTCGGAGGTAAAGGTGTACACGAAGACAGCCCTCGGGTCACCCCGGTAATTTTCAATCTGCTTTTTCAACAGGTTATTCGCGTTCCGCACCCTCCGGCTCGTTTCGTCGTTTCCCCACACTGAGATGTGTATCCTGTAGTCAACGCTTTCCGGGATAAGCCTGTAGCCGTTAGTCGCGATACTGCCCAGGGATATCTCCTCGTAGCACACCTGGAGGAGATCCGGGTTCAGGGAGGGTTCAGCCCCGGCGAGGACGACGTAGGTGATGCCCCTCTCCTTCTCTTTCCGCATAAGATCCCGCCATGCTTCCGGTTCGGTTATCTCCCTGGCGAACTGCTTGTCCCCCTCGTAGTAGTAACAGCCGTCGCACCTGATGTTGCACCGGTTGCTCATGTCATAGGTCGATTCCCTGAGGAAAAAATATCTTCTGACCTTCTCCCACCTTTCATTCACAACGGGATCTGATATGAGCTCGGAGAATTTGTATTTCTGACGGTTTTCGGTTTTCATGGGGTCCATTTTATAAAAAAACAACCGGACCGCGCGGCCATCAAGGGAGCGATCCGCCGTCTCTATTTACTGCTCCTGCCTCTTTTTATCGATGTATTCCGCGATGAGCCTCACCGTTGAAAGCTGGGGATAATCGTCTTCATCAATGGTTATATCGTACTCATCCTGGAGAACGAGCACAACTGTGGTCAGGTCCATGCTGTCTATGCCGAGCTCATCAACAAGGTCGAGATCTGGATTAAATGTATCCGGTGTTACGTCTTCCAGTTTCAGTTCATCGATCAGGATCTCCGCCACTCGAAGAATCAGATCGTTTCTGGTTTCCTTTTCAGACATCGGGGTACTCCTTAAATGGGTAATAATAGTTCGATTTGTTTAAGGTTATTAACAGGGCATAAAATTGCAAAAACTTTTTTATAGTATGGCTCACTCGACCTGCAACATTCCGCTGCAGACCATTTCATCCCCGGAATGTATTTTAAACGCAAAGTTATTGTCACGGTGGGGGACCGCATTTAGCCGTAAACTGTCCCCCGGCCTGACGAGACTCCTGAATTTTACCCTTTTGACATTCTTCAGGGACATCCCTTCATTTACTGATTGTATGATATCGAAAACAAAGAGAATCTGCGCGACCCCCGGCAAAATAGGATCGCCGGGGAAATGCCCTGAAAACCAGGATGATTCTTCATTAAGATAAATCTCAGCGGTTATCGAATTATCCGGATTTCTGGTAATATCCGAAAATGAATGCCATTCAGTTTTCATGAAGATTCTAACCCGGCAGTTTCTGCTCAAGGAAATCAATTACATCCTTGACCGTCCTGATACTCCCAATCTCTTCTTCGTCAACCTCGATATTAAGTTCCGATTCGAGCATGCCGACCATGTCAAGGGCGTCAATACTGTCAAGTTCAAGGTCGTCAAAAAGAAGGGCCTCTTCGGATATTTTTTCTTCAGGAACCTCAAATTCCTTAACGAAGTATTCTTTTATTAACTTGAAGATCTCGTTTCGTGACATGGCAGCGGTTTCCTCACCGGGTACATATAATATACAGGGAGTGTATTCCAAAAGCAAAAATATGGATGTCAAGATTTTTTTACCAGCATTATACAAATATATCGGCATGTCCATCTTGAAATTCCGGAATTCCATGCCGGGATATGCGTCACAACCGGTAAACATCCGGCGATAATTCCATCGCAGATTGGCTAAAATACAAGAGATAACTCTTTAACAAAACAATAGCCGTTATGCGACATAACGGGCGCATCTCCAGCACTTTTTTTTGAAAAAAAATGGTGCTGGAGCAGACTTTGTGTACCCATAATTTGCTTTTCATTCAACGCCTATTAATTTTTTTTACACGGCAAAAATCGCTTTACAAAATAAAATCTTCATGTTACGATGCCATATAACGTTAGATAATATCATCATACGTCTGTTAGTCGATTATCAATACCGGAGCTGTCCCATGAAAAAAGACGAAATGACAAAAGATGAACTGAAACTATTCCAGTCAAAGAACCCGCATGAATACATCGACAACTCCCTGAAAGTCAAGCTTACCCCGGGGCGAAAGGCCTTCATCACGAAGCTCTGGCTGGATAAAAAACCAAAATATACCATCGATGACATTAAATACGCGCGCAACCGGCATCCCTACTGGAAAGACAAGAAAATGAGAGGGAGCTACGAGCGGAACGAGATAAGGCGCCAGGAACATGACTACTCCCGGGGAAGCATGCTCGAATGGGACGAGAAGACCATAAAGAAGTTCATTGACATGAACAAAAAAAGCAAAAACGGCAGGTATGAAACCAAAGACTATGAACTGGCGAAATACTTCAAGACGACCATCCCTTCGATACAGCATTACCGCCGGAAATACAACATGGCAATGAAGATCCTGGACAGGAAAAACATAAAACCGACCGTTAACCGAATCTTTGAACTTATTCAGAGCAGTGAAAAAATACTGCGCGGCCTCTTGAGAAAACGGTAACAAACAGTAAATAGTATTTGACCGGCGAAGCAATTTATTGTATGAGTCGTCCCCGCGGCCTGTACTGCCCGATCGACACCGGCGGACCGGGCTGACATAACACAAAAAACCTTTTGGGCAAAAAAATGAAAATCGGATTCATCGGCCTCGGAAAAATGGGAGGCCCCATGGTGGAACGGCTCGTCAGAGGCGGCCTTGACGTGATTGCCTGGGACAGTGACCGCTCGGCGGTGAAAACCGCTGAACAGGCCGGGGCCGGGGCCGCCGGCTCAATCGACGAGCTGGCCGGCGCCCTTGGCCCAAAAAAAATCATCTGGACCATGGTGCCGGCCGGCCCCCCGACCGATGAGGTCATCGATGAGGCGTCCACCAGCTGCAGAGATGGGGACGTCATCATAGACGGGGGCAATTCCAACTACCGGGACACCATGGCACGGGCTGGTTCCCTCAGGTCAAAGGGAATCCACATGCTGGACGCCGGAACCAGCGGCGGCATATGGGGCCTGAAAGAGGGATACTGCCTCATGATAGGGGGCGAGAAAGATATCTTCGAAACAGCCGAGCCCCTGTTCAAAGCCCTGTCCCCTCCCGGGGGGTACGCCCACGTAGGGCCGAACGGCGCCGGCCATTTCGTAAAAATGGTCCATAACGGCATCGAGTACGGGCTGCTGCAGGCCTACGGCGAGGGGTTCGAGATTTTAAAGGCCAGCAGGGATTTCGACCTGGACCTGACAGGAATATCCGCCCTCTGGAACAGGGGGAGCGTCATCAGATCATGGCTCCTGGAGCTGCTTGAAAGTGCGCTTGACAAAAACCCGGGACTGGAAGACATTGCGGGATACGTTGACGATTCCGGGGAGGGGCGCTGGACCGTTGCCGAGGCGATAAACCGGGATGTCCCGGCGCCGGTCATAACCCTCTCGCTTATTCAGCGTTTCGCGTCACGGCAGGACGAGTCCTTCAGCGCGAAAATAATCGCGGCACTGCGGCGAGAGTTCGGGGGGCATCCGCTAAAAAAAACCGATTGATTTTCTTTTACGATAACAATACCGGAGGAATTCCATGAAGATATTCATCGACAGCGCGGACATAGACGAAATAAGACAGGCTTACGCCTGGAAGGTGGTCGACGGCGTTACCACCAACCCGACACTTTTGAAGAAGGCGGTGGACAAAAGGCCGAAAATAGACATGAAGCGGTACATCACCGAGATCCTCGAGACGGCCGGGAATACACCGGTGAGCCTTGAGGTGACCGAAACTACAGCCGAGGGGATGATAAACCAGGGGAAGCGCCTCTACGAGACGTTCAACATGGTGTCAGACAACGTCTATATCAAGATACCGGTCAATCCCGCGTTCCAGGATTCCGACGACACCCAGTTCGACGGCATAGCGGCGATAAGTGAACTCACGGAATCGGGAATACCGGTCAACTGCACCCTCATTTTCACACCGGAACAGGCCCTGCTGGCGGCAAAGGCGGGGGCGAAGTTCCTGAGCCCCTTCGCGGGGAGGATAGACGACCTCATCAGGACGAACTCAGGCATGGAATTCGGCAAAACGGACTATTTCCCGGAATGGGGAATAGACTTGGACGGGGATCTCCTCGATGATAACGGCATACTTTCTGGAATCGACCTGGTGGGGAGATGCGTCGATATCGTGGAAACATATAACATCGAGTCAGAGGTACTGGCAGCCTCCCTCAGGAACCCCCGGCAGGTGCGGGAAGCGGCCCTGGCCGGCGCGCACATTTCCACCCTTCCCTTTGACGTTATCAGGGACATGCTCAAGCACGTGAAGACCTATGAGGGAATGAAGAATTTCACGAATGATATCGTGAAGGAGTATGTGGATTTGACGTAAGGGGGGGCGGTTATGCCGGAAACGTCCACAATGCAGGTTGTATAGTCCCTGAAGCAACGGTCTGGCTCAAATGAGATCATCCGGTCATCCACGGAATAGCGATAGCTGCCGGGGAGGTCAAATCTTTCATCCCGTACGATGACCCTGGTTCCGTTAACGGTGAACGGATCTATCTGCTCGTTACAATATATTCTGACGAGTGCATTCTCTGCCTTAACCGTGGCCCTGTCCTCAGGGGACCGGCCCCGGATTTTACTGAATGTTTGCCCTGAAATTTCCCTCTATATAAATAAGCTTTTCCGAGTTTGTTGATTTTGAAAGATATCCTGAGAATTCAGCAATACATTCGCCGCCTGGCCCATCCCATCGAATTACTGTAACGGAAAAATCATTTGTATACCTGTAGATATACGAATTAGATAACGAAGACATATATTCAAATTCTAAATATTCATCATCATTGTCATAGGCGCCTACTGATCCATCGGGCAAGTCGCATACCAGAGAACTGCTCATACCGGGTCCGTCAAAATAAAATTGAGGTCTTACTATATTACTATAGCTTATTAATGGCCATTGCATTAAATCTCCATTATCAAGTTTAAAGGTTACCGTGTTTGGAGCTTCTGGATTAATAACTAAACTGTTTAATAACGGCAATAGCTGTTCATTTGAAGTGTCACTATTATCGCAACTCAATACTATAGAAAAAATAAGCATAAGAAAAAAGATTCTAAAAAAATTCATTACAACCTCCATTTATTTAAGAAAACCTCCATTAATTAAACAGAAGGTTCCCTGGGGGGTACGTATTATGGTTTAAATCAATTACTCTATTATAAAAAAACCAACACCTTTAATAATCTCATCATTCTCATCATTCTTTATTAAAACAGGTTGATACTCTGACTCAATGAATACCGGGTGTACAGCTTTTTCATTTCCGTAACCGGACATATATTCCCAATTGGGATATTCCGAACATACATGATTAAATAGTTTAATATTGTCAGTTCTATGATATAAAGTAATGGATGCATTTAAAAAACCGCATATCCCTTGATGACATATTAAACTCCCAGTAGCGTTTGTTATTGATTTGATTCCAATAGTAACATCCTTGATGGAATCCATTTCGTCTGGAAGAGAATATGATGATCTGATAACCTCTTGATTATCAAAATAAAGCTTAATAGTACTGTTATCCGATAGATCACCCCATACTATGTAAATATGATGCCACTCACCAATAACGAAATCGATTCTTTCTTTCAAAATTGACATACCGTTAATAAGAATCTCTCCCCATAAATATCCATCTGTGTTATAGTATAAATGAAATTTCAGGTTATTATCAAATTTGAAAAACCAATGACCTTCAATACTCGTTTCTGTACCCATGGGCCGTATATTAATAATTTTGCTATTAATCCATAGAGATATTGAACCATGACAAAAATCCTTATACTCCTTGATGTCCTGTATTATTTCATATTTTCTTTCAGTATTAGCGGAATGCGTTTTTATATTTGAACTTGAATAACTTCTTTGAGTATATGCAGATCCAAATTTTCCGTTTTCAAATATATCTGCTACATCAGATATACGCCCATTCACAACATCCTCTGACTTATCAACCGTCTTTGAAATAAACGGCTTCCCCTCGCATATATCAGCATGAGCCCCCATGTTCTCCTCGCTATCCATCCGGGACCAGTAGCTCGGCCGTGGGAGAATAAACTCCCCCCTTACCGGGTCAACGTAGAAACTGTCCCCGGGCGGCGAAGCGGTAGTCGACAGATCCCAGGCCACCGGGGTAAGGCCGAGGTCGAGAATGCTGGCGCCGTTGTGGACTATCCGGAAATATCGGCCGTTGACCGTATCGAGGGGACCGTGTATACCCGTATCCACGATGTTGTAGTCGCCGGTAAGGGGCTCACCGTACACGAAATCCACGCCGTTAGTCAAAAGGTTGCCGAAATTGTCCGCCAGGGGACGGGGAGGATCATGGAAACTGTACCGCCCCGGATCTGTCTCCTCCGGTTCCACCAGCTGGTACTCGGTCACCCCCGGCTCCTCCCGCACCGCCGTGTTGAACCCCCAGGAGGAGCCCCCCTCCATGATATTGCCGGACATGTCCGTTATGCCGGAAACGTCCACGGTGTAGGGGGTGTTGTCCCTGAAACCGTGGTGTGGTTCAAAGGAGACCATCCGGTCATCCACGGAATAGTGATAGCTGCCGGGGAGGTCAAATCCCTCCTCCCGGACGATGACCGTGGTCCCGTTAACGGTGAAGGGATCTATCTGCTCGTTAAAATATATTCTGACGAGTGCATTCTCTGCCTTAACCGTGGCCCTGTCCTCAGGAAACCGGCCCCGGATTTCCGGCGGCGCCATGTCCCGGTTACGGGATGTTGTAAAGCTCCAGGTATGGCCACTGACCGGAAGCGTTTGTCCGTCCAGGTCAGCGAAGTCACGGGTTATCCGCACCGTGTACAGGCGGTTGAAGTTCAGCCTCCGGGAGGGCGTAAATATGAGCATCCGGTTCCCGTAGGGGCGGGTGAAGCCCTCGACCACGTTCCCGTAGATGTCCTCCAGTTCGAATGTCCCGTCCATGGCGCTGAAATTCATGTCCCTGGTGAATGCGACGATAATGAAGTCGTCAACCCCGACGTTGGAATCCCCGCTGCCCGGATACCGGGTGGTGATCTCCGGGACCGGGGGCCCCTCCTCGGTCGTGAAGTCCCAGGTGATGGCCCCGCCGGCACAGTTGCCGGCCAGGTCCTCCATGTTCATGAGCACCACGGTATACATGGTGTCCCGTGAAAGCGGGTAATCAGGCTTTATGGTGATTCCGCACTGATCTTTGTCGTACTCAACGGCCGCGGAAACGTCCAGGAGGCCGTTACGGAGCATCACGTTATCGCCGATAATGACGGCGGGATTGACCGCTTCGCTGAATTCAGCGCTGATCACCGTGTCCAGGGGAATGCCGGCGCTGTTTTCGCCCGGCCTCCGGAAGGTCACGTACGGGTGCTCGGTGTCCATGTAGGCGCCGGTGCCGAACCGCCAGTTCATCCCTGCTATGGGAATCAGGTTTCCGTCAAAGTCGGCCAGGTTCCTGTTTACGGTTACCCGGTACGAGCTCATCTCGTCCAGGGGATTCACCGGCCGGAAAACCACGGCCCGGTTCCCGCTGGTCAGAACCTCCCCCGGCACCGTCACGCCGGTCTCCTCGCAGGTAAGGGTTATGATGCCGGATTCGTCCCTGTTGAAATCCATCTCTTTGGTAAAGGCGACGACAACCGACCGGTTCAGCTCGACCCCTTCCTCCCCGTCCTCGGGATAAATATAGGAGAGTTCCGGGATGTCATAGTTCCGGAACAGGAGCCACGACCCGTCCAGGCTCACGGGCACGTCCCGAAAGACGTCGCCGCATCCGGTCATAATAACCATTTTTGTCAGAATCAGGGTATGGATTACCCTCTTCACGGAAACCTCCCCCAGTGCCGGGAAATCGGCACACGGAACGACTCGGTCTATGTTTTTACAGTTTCGTGAGTAAGCTGGGAAATCTTCTTTATGTATAAAATAATAAGCCGCTAATAGCGATTTTTGAGGCATATATGCATCATTCCCAATATAGTCAAGATTTTTTTACATTTTTCAATAAATGTAAATATATTTCACTGCAGTACAATTATTTACATTTGATTGCACTTTATGCAACAATAATCAGGTCTCTATGTAGTAAGCGTTGCCAGCGAGGGAAAGTGACAAAAAAAATAAAAAAAGGGGGTACCTTTATCAGGTACCCCCTCATTATTATCTTTATTTACGAGAAAAAGTTCTCTCTAGCCCTGATCAACCACCTCAACGTTGCTTTCCACGTACTTTTCGAACTCGTCTCTGCTCATTTTTCCCTGGTACAGGGGCCAGATGCTCTCCTTCAATTCTTCCATGGACTGGAACTTTGCTCCATCGATCTTGTACGTCGCCATAGCGCATTCAGCCTCCAGAAGATCCATATTCGAATGAATTGACCAAAGTAAACCCCTGTTTAATAAAGGGTACATCTAACAATTTCATTTAAACCAAAATACGTACCCAAAGAGGACCTCTTGTTTAATTAATAGAGATTCACTCAAGAGAGGTCCACGTATAAAAGGCCCGTTCAGGCTAAATTTGCGGTTATGTTTTGTCAATACATTATCAGAAAAGCGCCGCTATAACGCTGAATTTTACCGGTACGAATAAGGTACAACCGATAACAATCGGTTAATCAGCGATTTTATCTCGTTGACAGGCTTGTTAAACAGGGGTAACATCACATGTTCAACATAAATTACCAGAGGGAGGCACCATGAGTCTGAATGAAAAGCAGCTTGAGATGTGCGATACAAACACAACCGATTTCTCGGATCTCAGGGCCCTGTTCCTGAACTGTACCCTGAAAAAAAGCCCGGAGCTGTCCCATACCGAGGGACTCATCCGGGCAGCTGTGGCGATCATGGAGAAACTGGGTGTCGCGGTGGATGCCCTCAGGCCCGTTGACTTTGACATTGCGAACGGGGTATACCCGGACATGACAAAACACGGGTGGGAAAAAGACGACTGGCCCCGGATATATAACAAGGTAAAAGCAAGCGAGATACTGGTCATCACCACCCCGATCTGGCTCGGGGAAAAGTCATCGGTATGCAACAAGGTTATTGAACGGCTTTACGCCTCGTCCGGGGACCTGAACGAGGAAGGCCAGTACGCGTATTACGGCCGGGTCGGAGGCTGCCTCATCACCGGCAACGAGGACGGGGCCAAGCACTGCGCCATGAACATCCTCTACTCCCTCCAGCACCTGGGATACGTGGTCCCGCCCCAGGCTGACGCGGCCTGGCTCGGGGAGGCGGGGCCCGGCCCCTCGTACCTGGACCCCGGTTCCGGGGGGCCGGAGAACGACTTCACCAACCGCAACACCACCTTCATGACCTGGAACCTGCTCCACATGGCAAGGATGATAAAAGACGCCGGGGGTATCCCGGCCCACGGAAACCAGCGCTCGAAATGGGAGGCCGGTTGCCGGTTTGACTTCCCGAACCCGGAATACCGTTAGTTGTTTGAATCAGTCGGCGGAACGGGTCAACGTTCCGCCGGCATCATCGGCTACTGCCGCACCCTCTCCATCATGGACCCTTGGTGGGTCCGGAACTCGACGTCTAATATTTTCTTGGTCTTATTCTTCCATGGTTAAATTTTGGGACAGATACCGATTCTTATCGGTGCGTCCCCTGTTATGTCATCAATATCGCGAAAAAAGGGACGATCCTCGACCGTCCCGCTAAGGCTGGACCTGTTTTAGAGATAACAGTAAAAAACCACGGAGGCACAGAGACACAAAGGGAAGATTATTATATTCTTTCTGTTTCTATAACAGGTATTAGTTTCGGCATGATAAACCATACTCTCTGGGCCACTGCGAATCTGTTCTTGTTGATTTGTAATACGTTCAGAAATTCTTTTTCTGCATGATGAAGAAAACCGAGCCGTGGTCGTCCGGATTCTGGCGGATGGTATCTATCTCTTTCTGTTCCATCTCGAGGACGGACATAATCTCATTCACGTTTATAAACTGGTTTCTCAACTGTTCGACGACCTTTTCAAGGGGAAGGTAGAAATTGAGCCACCATTCCTCGCCGGACACGAAAAGATGATTCATGAGGTCGAACCCGTTTCCCCGTATGGCGGCAAGTTTCTCGTCGCTCTCCCTGCTGTCGTCATGGATGACCATGTATCCGCCCTTCTTGAGAAATATCCCCCATTTTTCCAGGCCTTTTTTAAATCCCACGGTGTAGATCGAACCTTCCGCCCAGATGAGATCAAATGATTCACGGGGAAAATCCATCTCTTCAATCTTTTTCTGGACGGGGGTAATTCTCCCGGCAAGCCCCGTACCGTTTATCTTGCTTTCCAGGATATCGAGAAGGAGCCGGTCCTTGTCCAGGGCGACGACGCTTCCGCTGCTCATCCTCGCCAGTTCAACCGTGGGGACACCGGTCCCGCAGCCAATATCGAGGATGATGGGATCATGCAGTGTCGGCAGCAGGGCGAAAGCCTGGCGCGTGTAACTGTTCATGTTGGTGCGGATACGGTCTTTGTATTTCCAGAAGTTAAAGGTGTAGGCCATCAGAATCTGCTGTTTTTGTAGAATTGACGAGCATAAATAGAACGCGCATGGCTATATTCACACTATAAAAGGAAGGCTGTCAAGCAGATATGTCGTTTTCGCCAAAAAAAAGCCCCTCTCCAGAAAGAGGGGCTTTTCTGCAATTTCCAGGTTACTTTAAATACACTACCAGTTCGAATCCTTTTTTCTCCTTCATGCTGATGGACATGAAGGGAATGTTTATCATGTGCTGGGTTCCGAGTTTCGTGACGTTGACGTTATAGGTTTTCCCCGTGGTGTTCCCTTTGACCACGGCCTTTACCGGGTTGTACTTACCCCCGAGAATGAGCTGGTACCGGGCTGAGCTCATGACCGCGTTCATGATCTCCTCCATCCCCATGGCTGACTGCTGTCCCTTGTCAGCCTCCTTGTCCTTGTCAGACTTGTCGTCTTTCAGGTTGAAATAGAACGTCAGGGTGTTTTTCTTCTTGTCGAATGACGGCATGACGGTGAATTCGTCATCCTTCGTTTTCGGATCAAAATAATCTTGCGCCTTGAAGCTGATGGCCATTCCGACGATATACTCGTCATCAATTTTAGAAACATCGAGGCCGGTGACCTTTCCCTTGAGCTGCTCGGTAAGCTCCCCCTTGGTCTCGTCCATCTTTTCGAATATGTTCTCTTTTTTCCCATCCTCGGGCTTCTGGGGCTGCTTCTTGTCCATTTCCGCCAGGCTCCGGGAGATGTCAAACTGCCAGTACACGTCAATGGTCCCGTCATCGTTCAGGCTCAAATGATGAAGGATCTGGAAACAGCCGGTAAACGAAAACAGGGCGGCGAGGGATAACAATGCTATGCGTTTCTTCATGTGAGTACTCCAGATGAATTTTTTAATGCCGCAATAGTAGATTATCCGGGCGAAAAGTCAAGCGAACATTTCCCATGGGGGTTGACATTTCGTTTGACATTAATGCGGCTCTATGGTATCTCCAAAGAAGGAGGTCTCCTGTGAGCATAGAACTGATTGTTATCGCCGTTTTCCTGGCGGGTATGGCGACCATGGCCGTTCTGTACCGGAAGGCCACCCTGGACAGGCTTACGCCCCTGCCAGGGGAGGAGGTCCTCTTCGAGGAAACGGTACGGCGGGTAGAGCAGAGGGGAGGCCCCCGGACGGTCGCCTTCCCGAAGTGCCTGGTGCGTGTCACCACCCGGCGCATTGTCATCGCGCAGAAATTCGCCTTCAGCAAAAACCGGTACGCCCTGCGCCACGTGATTACCTACGACCGGTATTCCGACAATACTGACCTCGGCTCCACTCTGAAGAAGGGATATGTCGTCATGGACATCAACAAATCGGACCTTGAAATCATACGGGAATACGACCGGCAGATCATCCGCATCACGGTGCCGGAGTCCCTTCTCACCAAAGGGCAGTACATCGAGTTCACCACGGAGAGGGCGGGGGATTACGAGAAATTTTTCAGGTAAGACCGGATTGTCCGGAGATAATAAATTTTTCCTCATCCTCAAATTTACTGCCGCTCTTCAGTTTTTCGATGAATTCCCTGACCTTTGCCTCTATTGCGTCCCGGACCTTTCTCGTCTGATCTAAAATCTCTTCCCGGGTGCCGGTAAATCTTGAGGGGTCGTCAAAGGGCCAGAGGAGCCTCGTCGTGACCCCGGGGAAAATCGGGCACTTCTCGGCGGCTTCCTTTGAGCAGACAGCGATGACGTATCCGAACAAGTAATTCTGTTTATACAGATCAAAGGCCTTCTTCGTCTTGTTCTGCGATATATCTATGCCGATTTCTTTCATGACCTCGACGACGTTCGGATTCAGGGTGCCCGCTTCTATGCCGGCGCTCATCACCTCGAATTCGTCTCCGCCGTATTTATTCATGAAGGCCTCGGCCATCTGGCTCCGGGCCGAATTATGGACGCATAAAAAGAGAATCCTCGGTTTACTCATGATTTACCTCGGTGTTAAGTTTTAGAGGAATATCTACAGGGCACAATTAAAACCCAGTAATTACATTTTTCTGGAAATCATAAATTCTGATTTCTGGTTCCACTCTCATGACATAACATAAAATTCCAATATAAAAAAAATATTGATATTGTAAAAATTCCGTTAAGAGAAAAACCTCCCTCTAAAATAGAGGGTCGCGTTCACCAGCCCGATGAGCACCGGGACCTCCACCAGGGGGCCGATGACCGCGGCAAAGGCCACGCCGGATTGTATTCCGAACACCGCCACCGCCACGGCAACGGCGAGCTCGAAGTTGTTGCTCGCCGCGGTGAAGGAGAGTGTCGCTGATTTCTCGTAATCGGCCCCGATGAGCCGGCTCATCCAGAAGCTGATAAGGAACATGACGACAAAACAAATCAGCAGGGGTACGGCGATTGGGACGACATCAAGGGGGATCTTTACAATATACTCGCCCTTGAGGCTGAACATCACCACGATAGTGAAAAGAAGCGCAATGAGAGTAGCCGGGCTTATTTTCGGGATGAATTTTTTCCTGGTACCACTCCCTCCCCTTCATTTTTATCATAGAGAAACGGGTAATAATACCCGCGATGAAAGGGACGCCCAGGTAGATGAAAACGCTCTCGGCAATCTGTCCGATGGTGACGTCGACAACGCTCCCCTTAAGTCCGAGGAGGGGGAGAGTTTCGTGATGAAAATCCAGGCGTACACGCTGTAGAAAAGCACCTGAAAGAAACTGTTAAACGCGACCAGGCCAGCCGCGTATTCGGTGTCCCCTTTCGCCAGATCGTTCCAGACGATGACCATGGCGATA
>CAZEPS010000097.1:0-14993 GCA_964514165.1 uncultured Leptospirales bacterium | reverse complement strand
TGGGTTCGGGATGCACACAAGGGGACTTCAAAAACATAGTTTTTAGAAGTCCCCTATATTTATTATTGATATCTTTACTGATTAAGTCTGGACAGAGACTTACACACATGCTAAAGGAAGAAAGGAGAATGAATAAATCAAAAAAACCATATACACGGGGACAGTCTTTACTATATTTCCTGTCATCATTTATTCTTCTCGCTATCCCAGTTTATAGCGAGAATGAAAACACCTTTACTTTAGAAAAAAGCATTGAGCGTTCACTTCAAAACTACGAATTGATCAAGGCGGAATGGCTCAGGGCTGAAGGCCTTCGCCAGGGCGCGAAAAAGGCCAGGGGCCTCGAACCGACCCAATTGAACGCCGGGGAGGTGTCAAACTCAACAGTGAAAATCCGGGCTATATATTCGGCATCGGCATAACACAGGGGTTTTACGGCCCCGGCAAAAGGCAAATCAGGGTGGAGATTGCTTTGCTCGAATCACTTCGGGCACGTCTCTCCCACGATGAAATGAAGCTCTACGTGAAATACCGGGTAGCCCGCCTCGCTTTCGAATACATGACAGGGGTGGAGAAAATCGATCACCTTGAGGACCGGTACCGGCGGTTCAGGCTCGTCGAAACCTATCTCAAGGGGAGGAGGTTTCAGTCTCCGCAGCATATCGTGGAAAAAACCTTGTCCTCTGGACCCTCCGGATCCTGGAAAAAAATCTCCTCGATATGAAGACCGAAAACAAAAAAATCTATCAGCAGCTGAACCTCTACACCCGTTTTGAAGAGGAAAAAAAACCTGAAATAAAAATCTCATGGTACGAAACGGCGCCGGAACTTGACCGGGATACGATACTCAAAAGAGCTGAAGAAAACAGCTATACATTGAAAAAATGGATATCGTCCCTCAGACAGACGGAAAAAACCTGGAAATGGCGAAAAAAGAGTCTCTTCCCGATTTCGGCGTCTCAGTAAACTATGAGCAGGAGCGGTTCGGTGGTGCCGGAGAGAAAACCTTTACCGGCGGCGCCACGGTTAAGCTCCCACTTTTTTCTAATAACAGGGCCGGCCGCAGAGAGGCCCGAAACATGTTCAAAAAGGAAAAACTCCGTGCGGAACTCATACGGCTTGAACTGCAAAGCGAACTCCCGGGCCTCTTTACCGATTATGAAACGGCGGCCGCGATCCTGGACAAGTTCAAGTTCAATGATGACGCAACAGTGGAAAAACAGATGAAATACGCTGACACGGAATTCCGCAAGGGCCGTTTCCAGTACCAGACCTACCTAGATCTGGACCACCAGAGCCACGAACTCTTAAAGACTGTTCTGGACGCCCAGGTACGAATAGTGACGATCTACACGAAAATTCTCTTCCTCGCGGGGGAGGATATAAAAACAGGTAAAGAGGTTGTTCAGTAAAACCTTCCGGGAATACGTGACATCCCCGACAAGATCCTAAAAGAAATACGGGACCGTGTACCGGGCCCCCACGGCAAGAATAATGGCAAGTGAAAAGGTAATCCCGGATATTATCATGGCCCCGGAAAGCCTGAATTCCCGTAGAAGTGCGGCAAAGGTCGCCAGACAGGGAATATAGAAGGTTGCGAACAGGGTAAAACTGAAGACCTGGGCCGGTGTCATGACAGTCAGCATTTCGCTTGTTCCGTACAGGCCGAAGGCCGACGCCAGGAGGACCAGGGCCAGTTCCTTCCGCAAAATTCCGAAGATTAGCACGACCCCTACCTCTATGGGGAGCCCCAGGATGCCCTTTGTGAATGGACCGATTGCGCTGTTTATAGCACCGGTCCATTTAAAATGATTGATAAATTCCAGGACAATACTCCCCACAACGAGAAGTGGCCAGGCAATGATAATAAACTCCTTCATCTTATACCAGGTCTTCGTCATAACGACACCCATGCCTGGGAGATGATAGCGCGGAATTTCCATGATCAGGCCGGGGCTTACTTCGGGCATTATCCGAGACATTATTTTGCCGGTAACAGCCAGTACCATGAATACAATTAGATAGATCATGAGTGCTGCTTTCAAAGAAAAGAGAAATGCCACCAGGCCGAAAATGATAATCATCCGCGCGGAGCAGGGTACCAGGGTCGCCAGGGTAGCGGTGATAAACCGGTCCCGCTTCGAGTTCATAATCCGAGTGGCCATGATGCTCGGAACGGAGCACCCGAAACCGAGAACAAGCGGAACAACTGAGAGCCCGTGAAGCCCTATCCGGTGCATGACGTTGTCTATGAGATAGGCGATCCGTGCCAGGTACCCGGTGTCTTCCAGAAAAGAGAGTATGATAAAAAAGGGAAGAAGGTAGGAAATCGCTATATTTATTCCGCCCCCGAACCCATCGAGAAAACCCTTGAATAACGAATACACCAGGCTTTCTTCCCCGAAACGGGACGATGTCAGTCCTGTCAATGATTCAAAGAAACCGGATATAACCGGTTCAATTACCTCGGCGAAACTGAATATGGCCCAGAAAGTCAGATACAGAATTCCGGCAAGGAAAAAATATCCCAGGAACGGATGCATGAGCAACGAATCAATGGTATTGCGGATATCCTTTCGCGGCGGCACGCCAACAACCGCGACCTCCTCAAACAACCGAAAAGCGAGATTATGGCGGTAAGATGATATGATAAATTCCGAGCTGTTTTTCTGTTTCTTTTCAAAGAATTTTACACGTTCCTGTATATCCTTCCAGTCTTTACTCTTCAGCACCGGCTCCAGGATTTCTTTTATGAGATCATCCTTTTCAAGGAGCTTCATTGCAGCAAACCGGAGGTTAACCAGTGAATGAATGTCCCGTTTTTCCAGTATTTGTATCATTGAAGACAGGATATCCTCAACGATCTCAGGGGCCTCCAGGATATTCGGTATACGCTTCTCATACCACGCCTGTTTCGCTATTGAAAATATTTCCGATACGCCCTTTCCCTTGTTCCCGATGGTCTGAACAACCGGTATACCGAGTTTATTCGAAAGTTTTTCAGAATCAATGGTTATGGCCTTGTTCGCCGCCTCGTCCGCCATGTTCAGCACAACCACCATGGGGCGCTGAAGTTCCATGAGCTGAAGAGTCAGTTCCAGGCTCCTGGAAAGCACTGATGCGTCCAGTATATTGATTATAACATTGTCTTCTTTAAGATCGAGGAGATAACTGACCGCGTCAAGTTCATCACTCTCTGACATCTGCAGTGAATACGTACCGGGGAGATCGGTGACAGCTGTCTTTTCCCCGTCAAGGTCAATATGGCCCTGGGTATAGTTTACCGTGGTCCCGGGAAAATTGGATGTCTCTGATTTAAATCCAACAACATAATTGAAAATTGTGCTTTTGCCGCAGTTAGGCTGGCCGACCAGGACAAACTCCACGCCTACACCTCTTCCACGAAAATTTTCTGGGCTATGCCGTGTCCTATGGCTATATCGGTTCCCCGGTATTTGACTACGATTGGGCCCCTGAGGTTTGATCTCCTTGAGACAGTTACAACGTTGCCAACGTTTAAGCCGAGGTGATTCAGGTGTGACGCGGCACCCTTACCGGCTTCAATCCGCGTAATTCGTACGGTTTCACCGTTTCTACATTCTATGATTTTTTTCATTGCGCCTTTCTAAAAACAAAGATGCCTGGAACATTGAAGTTGAGAATTATCCATTAGTAAATATAAATTAAGTTAGCCTAAGCTAATAATTACAAACAACCTGTCAAGACTTTTTTTTATTCCACGATCAAAGATATTATTTCATTTTTGTGGAAAGTGGTTGAGTACCACCAGAGGAGTGCGAAACATGGGAGTTTAGATCCGGTGTTTTTTTCAGAAGAAATATGCCCTGGATGAAACGGTGGATAAAACAGCGCAGGCATAATTATTCCGGATATAAAGATATAACGTTTCAGGTAATAAATCATTACAGGCAAACCCAGATATAAACTTGAGAAAACCCCTTCGTTATCAATGGAATCGATCCTGAGAAAAACATACTCGTGCACCTTATCCGTGAAAATTCAGATCCTGTTCATGTAGTTAATTATGGTACGGCTCTTCCCGAAATGTACCTGGGTAACCCCCCCGTAGTCGAAGTGAATCTTCAGGGAATTTTTCAGATCCATACTCAATATATCCGCGATGAATGCGTGGAGTACCCCGGCATGGGTGACAACAGCAGCAAGAGGCATCCTCTTATCGATCAGTTCGCCGAGGAATTCCGCTGACCTGACATAGAGGTCATGGTACGACTCACCGCCGGGGCACCGGTAGTTGACGAAATCTTTCGCCCACTGGTCCATAAGACCCCGTTCGATATCGCTCCACTTCATCATCTCCCACTCTCCGAAATTCATCTCCATGACGCGAGGGTCCTCTCGGCGGGTGTCGCCGAACAGGTCTGACGCCAGGCTCGAACACCTTTTAAGCGGGCTCGTAAACGCGGCAAATCCGGAAAGATCATCGGGAAGCAGCTGTTTCAGACGAAGGAGCTCTTCGGGATAGGACATTGCGGTATCCACGTCAGTCTGGCCGTAGCAGATTCCCTTATCAATTTTCACTTTGGTATGGCGAATCAGGTAAAGTTCCATAACAACAGGGCTCCGAAAAGGTAAAAGGCTATCTCACACACCTGCTGGACAGCGCCGAGGCAGTCCCCGGTAAAGCCGCCGATACGCCGCGTGAACATCCTGTTCATGGCGACAACAATCAGGAGTAAGGGTATGAGTGATAAAAAATAATAATTCGGAAGCAGGGCCAGGGGGACCACCCCGAAAAATCCCGACAGGATACTGTTCACGGCAGTGATTGTTCCCGCCAGGGGTTTTGCCTTAGTCGAGTCTTCCCGGTAGACATACCGGTTTATGGAAATCACCAGGGTTGCCATGAATCTGCTCAGACTGTGACCGGCGATGAGAACAAGGGGAACCAGTTCCATTTCGATACCGGCAAGGGCAAGAAATTTCAGGATAAGCGCGACGATCAAACAAGCTGCCCCGAAGGTCCCCAGGCGAGAATCCTTCATGATGTCAAGAACCTGTTCCCTGGTACGGCCGCCGCCGAACCCGTCGCAGGTATCAGCAAGGCCGTCCTCATGGAAGGCCCCGGTCAGCAAAATAGACGCTATCATGCTGACAAGCACCGCGATACCGTGGGGAAATATCAAAGAGGCGGCCCAGAAAACAAGTGCTGAAACAGAACCAACCAGAATACCGACCAGGGAGAAGTACCGTGACGCCCGGTTCAGATTTTCCGGTGAGAAATCAAGGTCCCGGGGTACCGGTATCCGGGTAAAAAACTGGAGGGAAAGGAGAAAAATATTCAACTGTTTTCGCATGTCACTCCCTGTTGCTCACGCCCGCTGATTCAAATGTCGCCATGTTGTTGAGGATGCTGACGGCGCTTTTTACTATCGGGTAGACCAGGGCCGCCCCGGTCCCCTCCCCGAGCCTCATGTTCATGGAGAGTACCGGTTCAGCATTAAGATAACGAAGAATGGCCCCGTGGCCCCTTTCGTCTGACTGATGGGAAAAGACCGCGTACTCCACTATTTTCTCATTTATGGCATGGGCGGCAAGGAAGGCGGCGGTGGCGATGAATCCGTCAACGAGAATTATCATCCTATTTTCAGCGGACTTCAGCATGGCCCCGCACATCATGGCTATTTCGAAACCCCCGAAAGTTGAGAGAACGGTCAGGGGGTCAGAGCCAGCAGCATGGTATTTCATGGCCTCCTTGAGCAGGGCGGTTTTTTTCTGCACTCCTGATTCGTCATGGCCGGTGCCCCTGCCCACGCATTTTTCTATGGGTATTCCGCACATCAAGCTCATTATAATGGAAGCGGAAGAGGTATTTCCTATCCCCATCTCCCCGAAACCGATAATATTAGTTCCTTTTTCATTGATTTCCTCCACGATTTCAGAACCGGCTGTAATTGCCCTGACGCACTGCTTTCTGGTCATGGCCGGCTCCTTAAGAAAATTAGCTGTTCCCGGGCCTGTTTTCCTGTTAACCAGGCCGGGATGCTCTGACAGGTCGCCATTTACGCCGGCGTCCACGATAACGAGGTCAATACCATGTTCATTCGCCAGAACGTTTATAGCGGCGCCCCCGTTAAGAAAATTCAGCACCATCTGCAGGGTAACCTCCTGGGGATAGAGGCTGACCCCTTCTGCGGCTATGCCGTGGTCCCCGGCGAAAACCACGATGACCGGCCTTTCAAGCATCGGCTTCGTGTCATTCAACACGGCACCGGCCCTGACTGCGATCTCCTCCAGCCTGCCGAGGGAACCGGGGGGCTTAGTCTTGCTGTCAAGTTTCCCCTGGATTATACTTTTTATCCCGTCATCGAGGGGTTCTATTTTGAAATCCATTATTTTACCTGGTATTCCTGTTTTGTCACATCATTTTTTCAGAAGCCTGCCGCTTTGTCAATTCACCTTTGTAAGACAAAGAATCAGCTGCCGGGCACAGCCTGTCTCAATATCACAAGCAGATCTGTAAGTTCTGTTTTATGGGTACATCTAACAATTTTATTTAGCCTTGATTAATCAAGGCTAAATAAAATTTAAACCAAAATACGTACCCAAAGAGGGACCTCTTGTTTAATTAATAGAGGTTCCCTTATGTATTTCAATAAGACACGTCCCACATGCACTCGAGCCATTAGTACTTGACTCAATTCTTCATTACCCTTACTATATGAGACCATCTTATGAATATCATAAAGGCGGACTATTGACATGCAGAATGAGTTACTATCACCCCGGGAACTCCTCGACGAAAAGGGTTTACTGACAGAAGAGGGATGGGCCCGCCGCCCCCTCTGGCGGTACGACCGGAAAAAGATCAACGCCCCCTGGCACCGCATCAAGGAATGGGACTACTACGCGGTCATTTCCCATGACCATGGATACGGCATCACCTTTACCATCTCAGACCTCAGCTATATCGCCCTGACGGCGGTTTGCTGGCTTGACTTTAACAGAGGGGATTTCGTACAGCTCGATACCATGAAATTTCTGACCCGGGGCAATACCGGCTTCCCCCCTTCATCTGGTGCGGGGGACATACAGTTCCGGGATAAAACGATCGAAATGAGCTTCAAAATCAGGGGCAACAACCGTATCCTAACGGTTGACGCGCCCTCATTTGCATGGAACGGCCAGAAAGGCCTTGCGGGCGAGATTACCCTTTTCCAGGACCCGGCCATGGATTCCATGACCATCGCTACCTCGTGGGAAAATCAGAGAAAGGCTTTCTATTACAACCAGAAGATCAACTGCATGCCGGCGGAAGGAACAATAAAGCTGGGAAATCTAAACTGTGAGTTTTCTCCTCCTGATTCAATGGGATGCCTCGACTGGGGACGGGGCAACTGGACCTACAAAAACCGGTGGTACTGGGGTTCCCTTTCTGCCATTATTGATGGTAAGCCGTTCGGCCTTAACCTGGGATACGGCTTCAGCGACCGGTCCAGCGCCACGGAAAACGTCATCATTTTTGACGGAAAGGTCCATAAACTCGGAGAGGTTGTCTTCCACCTGGATGAGTCCGATTACATGAAGCCGTGGAAGATTCTTGACGACGAAAACCGTCTCGATCTCGATTTCATACCGGTTGTGGACCGGAACAGTGCGGTTGATTTCCGTCTGATAAAATCGATACAGCACCAGGTCTTCGGCCGCTTCTCAGGGAAAGCGGTTCTCGACAGCGGCGAATCCGTCACTCTTGATAATGTACTCGGCTTTGCAGAGGACGTGTACAACCAGTGGTAATAATCAGTTGAAATAATTTCTTTCGATACAGGTAAACTAAATCCATCATTCGACCAATATGAGGGTGTTTCATGGGACCAATAGGGATATTCGATTCAGGCTACGGGGGACTCACCATACTCTGCGAGTTCATGAAAAAGCTCCCCCAGCACGATTTCATCTACCTGGGAGACAACGCCAGGGCCCCCTACGGGAACCGGTCCTTTGACACGGTCTACCGCTACACCCTGGAGGCGGTGGAGTTCATGTTCGCCCTGGACTGCCCCCTGGTAATCCTTGCCTGCAACACCGCCTCATCTAAGGCCCTTCGCACCATCCAGCAGGTAGACCTGCCCCGCATCGCGCCGAACAGGCGGGTACTGGGAGTGATTCGCCCAACCATTGAACTCCTCCACACCCTTTCCCGGACAAACCATGTCGGCATCATGGGGACCACGGGGACCGTGGCGTCCGGGTCTTATCTCAAGGAACTGGAAAAGATAAATTCACTGGTTCTTGTGACCCAGGAGGCCTGTCCCATGTGGGTGCCCCTCGTCGAAAACCGCGAACTCGACAACCCCGGCACCGACTACTTCGTACAGAAGAATATCGATTCCCTGCTTGCAAAAGACCCGGAAATAGACGTGATTCTCCTCGCCTGCACCCATTACCCGGTGCTCCTGAACACGATAAAAAAATTCGTCCCCCCCGGGATAACCGTCCTTCCCCAGGACAGCATCGTGGCGGAAAGCCTTGCCGATTATCTCAATCGCCATGAAGAGATCAATATCCGGTGCGGAAAAAACAGCGCCGTTACCTATTACACTTCCGATTCACCGGAGATGTTCAACACCAGCTGCAAGACCATTTTCGGGCTCGATATCGAGTCAAAGAAAGTAACCTTTTAGCCGGGAGACCTGTTATAATGAAAAAGAAAAAGGCCGATTTCGGGGTATTCAGCAACGGAATCCCCTACGGGAAATGGGGGAACGGCCCGAAGACCATGCTCGTTTTCCAGGGCGGGCCCGGGAACGCCATTCCCCGGAGCATGGGGTTCACCTTTTTCGCAAAAAAGTTTAATCCCTTCACAGATGACTACACGGTCTATTTCGCCACCCGTAAGACAGGCATGCCTGAGAGTTATACGACACAGCTTATGGCAAAAGACTATGCCGACGTTATCAGGGAAGATTTCGGCGGCCGTGTTGATGTCGTCCTGGGTCTCTCCTTCGGGGGAATGATAGGGCAGCACTTTGCCGCGAAATACGGGGACCTTGCCGATTTTATCATTCTCGCCGTGGCCGTAATTGTCTGTACCCTGATAGCATGGTTTGCTGTTTTATTCACTGCTATATATCCGAAATCAATTTTCGATTTTGTGGTGGGTGTGTTGAGGTGGACTTTACGGGTCCAGGCCTACGCCTTTATCCTGACCACGGACATCTATCCGCCCTTCAGTTTGAGTTAACGGCAGCCGGTTACTATCGTTCTCATTGTAAATGCGGGAGCCGGATTCAGCCTCCCGCATCATTCAATCAGTCGCCGGCCCATTCCTTTTCGCTCTCTACTTCAGTGCAGAATTTTTTCATAACAATTTCGTCGCTTTTCTCAGCATCGGAACATATGGCAAGGGTCTTTTTATCATACTCGAGAAAAGCCCGGGCCAGATCCCTGAAAGCAAAAATTGATGATTGTTATCTTTTTCATGGCATTCCTGTTCTGGGTTCTCCAGCTGTCATGTATTGTCCATATGGTTTTCGTTAAGGCCCCAGCGTTCATGTTTTTCCACGTTGCCGATCGGTTCAATGTGTATGACTATGTCATGTATGTTTGGAATCACGTTGCGGATGTTTTTCTCGAGGATCTCCACCATTTCATGGGCCTCATCCACCCTCGTATCGCCGGCCACCTCAATGTCCATATCGACCATGTACTGGTACCCGAGCTTGCGGATCCTGACCCGGTGGGGATTAAACAGGCTGTCCATTTTTTTGACTTCATCGAATATCCTGTTGTAAAGGTCCATGTCCGGGATGCCGTCCATCATCTCGGTAACGGTACCCATAAAAATACGCACGGCGGAATACAAGATCCAGATGCCGATTATAATGGCCAGGATCCTGTCGAAAACGGGCATGCCCAGGAAAAAGACAAATGCGAGTCCGGCCAGAACACCGGCGGACATGATGATATCGTTCAGCATGTTTTTGCTGTTCGCGATTATCATATCGCTTTCGGCCTTTCTCCCCAGACAGACCTGGCTCCAGGCCAGGGCGATTTTCCCCGCTATAGAAAAAACTATTACATACACGGAAATGATATCCGGCATTACGATTGGCTCGCCGCTGATCAACTTATCAGCGGTCGAAATCGAGAGCTGCGCCCCGATAAAGAAAATGATAAAGGCAAGCACCGCGGTGGCGATGGTTTCAGCCCGGTAATGTCCGTAGGGGTGTTCCCTGTCAGGGGGGTGGGTGATGACCATGGTAACGACCAGGGTTATGAGGGATATGAAAACGTCAATTAAACTGTCCAGCCCGTCGCCGAGCACGGACATGCTGCCGGAAACTGCCCCCACGGCGATTTTTGCCGCGGCGAGAAGGGCGTTACCGAATACGCTGATATAGGAGGCGGTTTGTATTATCCTGTTTCGTTCCATCAATTCATAGATTTATGGGGACTTCTAAAACTTATATTTTGAAGTGCCTTTATTTGAATTTAATCATCTGAAAAGAATAAAAACGATACTGCGGAACACCGGGGTTGATTTCAAATACATTTCTCACCGCACGTCAATATTATTAAGGAAACCTTTATTTATTAGAACCTATCTCAAAAAAAAATCAACACCAGTTGCATATAGTATTGAGATAAATTTTCAACAAGAGGTTCCCTTTGAGGACTGTCTGAGTCAACCAGAGAGAACGAGCCGCTGGAGACAGTATGCCGGAAAGCAGCTAATGCAGACAGCGAGCTGTTTTTGCAGAGGACAAGAAATAATACATAATGAATATTGTACTGGACTGGTTTATAGATGTGCCCTGTTTTAAGAGAAAACCACCGGTTTCAGCTCAACCGCCGGGTATATCTGGCCGTGGTTCGGTGGCATGGAGTTGTACACCCAGTCTATGTCAACCGTACCCAGGGTAACGCCGCGGAACCGGGACAGGCCGTTGTAGATCCCCCTCACCAGGACATCCTCCATCCCCATGGTGAGGCAGAACACGGCAACGGTTTCTCCCGCCTCCAGTGATCTCAGTTCGTTCCCGAATGCCCCGGGATGGAACGCAAGCCGCGCATCTCCCGCTGCCTGGCACTGGATGACCGGTACGATTACCGGGAAGCCGTCATCGCAGACGTACGAGAGAAACTTCAGGGAATCGAGTTTGTTGAAGATGGTCTTTCCGAAATGGGTCAGCACCCGCTCATCCCCCTTTTTTCCCGCTCCCCCCTTTCCCAGGATGGTGAGGAGGGACGAGGCGACTATGGAGCCCATGGGTAGTTCCGAGGCTTCCGTGGCCTCTAACAGGTCCAGGTAGTGGACGGTGTTGATGCCGAAATAGGTGTTGTAGCGGAACATCGGCTGCATGTTGTACTTTTCGTACTCGGGGCCTTCTTTTGTGAAATGGGTCCATACCGCCCTGCCGAGCCAGAGCTTTTTGTCCAGGGTCACGATGGCGAACGAGATATTTTTATTCTTCTCCATGTACTCCTTGCTCAGGCCCTGGCTGAATTCACCGATGACGAGCTGGTCAGGCCGTGAGGCCATAATAGACGTCAGGAGGGACATGTGGGGTAGGCCGTCATAATCAATGGTTGCCACGATGCCGATCTTTTCCGAAGGCTCGAAGGCCTTCATGTCGGATTCGCTGAACTCAGTTTTCATTTTCATCGGTTTCCTCCGGTATCATATTGTACATCCGCCCTTCATCGGACTACGCTTCGGCTTTGATTCTTTTTCCCCATTTGAATTTTTCTTCGTTGAACCGGTCCATAGTACCTTTGACCCGGCCACGCCGGAAATGCGGGCCACCGCCGCGAGCCGTTCCATTTTCTCAGCAGGGATCAGTTCCGCTCCGGAAAAGGGCCACTCAAGCCCGAGGCGGAGGTACTTGTCCCGGCAGAGGTTATTGAAGGCGCAGAGTTCCCACCGTGCCAGAGCCCCTTTCAGATTTTCGGCGATGAACCTGCCGATTCCGAAAATATTTTCATCGGTATCGGTCGCCCCGGGAACGATCGGGGTCCGTATCCAGAGTTTCTCAGGCTTGAGATGATCCTGCATGAAGAATGAGATGAATTTCACGTTTTCCAGGATACGATCATTGCCGCTGCCGGTGTATTCCCGGTGTTTTTCCGTATCGATATGCTTTATATCAAAGAGGACCAGGTCCGTATAGTGAAGGAGTTTTTCGAGCACCGGTTGCGACACCTGGCCGCAGGTGTCCAGGGCGGTGTGGATTCCCTCGTCCCTGAGGCCCATGAGGACTTCGAGGCTGAACCGGTGCTGCATGGCGGCCTCTCCCCCGGTGAGGGTGACCCCTCCCCCGGAGGTCTCGAAATAAGACCGGTCCTTCAGGAGTTCTTTAACGAGATCGTCACTGTTCCATTTTTTCCCCAGGAGTTCCATGGCGGTTGAGGGGCACTCTTCCGCACAGAGGCCGCACCCGGTGCAGAGTTTCCGGTCAATTTCCATCCCCGATTCGGAGGCCCGGACCGCACCCTCCGGACAGACCGACACACAGGTGCCGCACCCGATGCACGGGGAGCCGATCCACTGGACCTCTGGTTCAATGGAGATGCTCTCCGGGTTATGGCACCAGGCGCACATCAGGGGGCATCCCTTCATGAACACCGAGGTCCTGATTCCCGGCCCGTCCTCCGTGGACATCCGGATTATCTGTAAAACGGTCCCCTCGACCGTACCTGTTGCCGCCTGTCTGGTCATAATTTCGTTAAAACCTGTTGTGGCTCACCCGCTCGATAACCTCGTCCTGGAGCTCCCTGCCCACGGTGACGAAATAGGCGTTGTACCCGGTAATCCGCACGAGCAGGTGCCGGTAATTCCGGGGATGCTTTTGTGCGTCCCGAAGCATGTCCGGGTCGAGCATGTTTATCTGGAGGGCGCTCCCCCCGTTTTCTGCATACCCCTTCAGGAAGGCCTTGAACTTCTCCCGGTGTTCCGGGTCCCTGAGCACCGACGGGTTAAAGGTAATGGTATGGCTCGCACCGTTCGGAAGGAGGTTCACATACCCTTTCCAGTGACCGTCGTCAACCTTTCCACCCATGGCCTTGCCCACGGAATTGGCGTTGGCCGTGGGGCCGTTGATGTCCGCCCCGTTCGAGGGGCAGATGGCGTTCGATAGAAACTGACCCTTCTTCCTGCCGTCCGGGCTCGCGGCCATGACAAAACCGTCCCCGGCCCAGTAATTCCAGCTCAGCATGCCGGGCCGGAACTGCCTGCCGGTTGATTTTGTCGTGTACTTCCAGGTCTCCCCGCACCAGAGGTCCATGACCCGGCGTGCCATGGCGTCCGCCTCGTCGTCGTCCCGGCCGTACTTCGGGGCCCGGTTCTTCGCCATGGCGTTCAGCACGTCGCAGCCCTCCCAGTTCGCCCTCAGGGCCCGGACGAGTTCATCCATGGTACAGACCTTCTTGTCGAAGACAAGGTACTTAACCGCCAGGAGGGAGTCAACGGTCGTGGCGAAGGTCACCGCCTCGATGGTGACAAAGCTGATCTCGGCCCCGCCGCTGGTGATATCCTTCCCCTTCTCCGCGCACCCCTTGACCATGCACGAAAGGTACGGGGTGTTGAGAAACCTGTCCCTCAGGGACTCTGACTCCTCGTACAGCTCCACTGATTTTTTTACGATATACGCGGTCTGGGTTTCGTAGGCCTTCCAGAAGTCCTCGAAGGTTGCGAATTTCGAATGATCTCCGGTCTTTGGGCCGTCCTGTTTTATTTTTTCGGTACTGCCGGTCATCGGGTCCGTGAAGGGGACCAGGTCCCGGCCGTTCCCGAGGGCCAGTTCCACCGCCTTGAGGAGGTTCAGGTTATTGTCAACGGTGCCGGAGCGGTCGTTCCCCACCATGGTGTTCTCCAGGCACCCGACCGGCGCGTACTCGTGGGCATTATCTTTGTTGATGAGATTGGTTATTCCGGCCTTTTCCGCTTCCAGTAGCATCCCCGCCATGGAACGCTCGTCAAAGTTCAGGAGAAAGGGCGCCCCCTGGCTTGACTCGATCATGGCGATGACCCGGTCGAGAAGTTCGTCCGGGCTCTTCCGATGGAGCCGTACATTCGGCTTCGGTTCCAGGATCGGTGACATCTCGTCTATGACCTCAAGAATGGCGTAGGTCAGGTCGTTGGTCATGTCTGTTTCGTCTTTGCCGAGGCCGGAGAGGGTCAGAAGCTGGCCGAAACCGGCGGTTATCCCCTGGTGCCCGTTTTTAATCATGGCGTCATAGGCCGTATTGCTGTGTACCCAGAAGCACTTCAGGATCTCTTTCGCGAAATCCCGGTCCATCCCCTCGTTCAGTGACTTCTCATACCAGGGAAACAGGTACTGGTCAATCCTTCCGAAAGAAGTCCCGGCCCCGGGATAGTTCTCGTCGGTCATGATGAGCATATGGTTCAGCCAGAGGGCCTGGACCGCCTGCCAGAAGTTTGCCGGGGGCTCCCACGGTACCCGACCCAGGTTTTCAGCCATTATTTCGAGTTCTCTTTTTCGCGCAGAATCCGGTTCACTCGAAGCGAATTCCCGGCAGAGGGAGGCGTATTTCATCGCCAGGTCCCTCGCCATGGTGGAAGAGGTTATCATGGCCCTGAGCTGGTCCCCCATCGGGCCCTTCTTTTCGTTTTCGGAAAGATCGTTATACCGGGCTGCCAGGTCCCCGTGAATACCCTTCCAGCCCTCTTTGAGGAGACGCTCGTGGCCCGGTATAAGGTGGCCGCTCGTGGCCCCGGCATTGCCGTACCCGTGGTTGTGGTACCAGATAACCTTCTTCCGCGCCCCGTTCTTCCCCTTCACCTTTCGGGTGAACTCCCTGCTCTCCTTCTCGTTGAGACACATCGATGTCTGCACGTTAAACCTGGCCCCGGCCAGCAGGTCGCCGGGAAGCAGCTCCCGGGGCACGTAGTTGACGATGACCTCTTTCACGAACCAGGCCCGCCGCTCCGGGAGACTCCAGTTCCAGAATTCGGGATCAAGCGCGATCTTGCGAGACGACTGCAGGTATGA
>CAZEPS010000096.1:0-15115 GCA_964514165.1 uncultured Leptospirales bacterium | reverse complement strand
CGTAAGCGGCTGCCGGTGTATTTTTGGTAGGGGGTCAGAGCCTGTTATTATATTTCGCCCAAAATTCCGGAATGAGACAATAGTTATTATATTAAATGGTAAAATAAATTCGGGGCTCCCATGGCAAAACGAAAAGACGAACACATCATTGAAGCCAGGTATCTCATCAACAGGATACGCCGGATAAATGAAAAGCTGACCGGCGAATATTTTCTCTCAAAACTGATGTCCGAATATGAAGCGTCCTCCCTGTCCGGGGAGCATAACGCCCTGGTCGAGCGCCTGGATGAAGTTCTCGAAATAGAAAAACTTCAGGGAGAAATGAAAGAACTTACCAGGGAAGAACTGGATCATATCAGCGAAGATCTCATGGAGACCATGGAAATAATGAATAGAAATAAAGAACGTATGGGTGGGCTGTATGATACGAAAACAGATCATCCTGAAAGCAAACGAGTCGCCAGGAAAGGCGGGCGTTATCTCAGGCTGGTGAAGTAATTAATATTTCGTAATATGCCTGAATTTAAACTTGTATGTAAATTATTTATAAACAGTATGTTTTATTAACAGAATTCTGGCTTCAGGCTGTAATACAGCTACACCCTCACCACACAACCAGAATCAACAAAGACAAGTATCCTCTCGGCAACAGTTTCTCCTGTTGATTGTTCCACTGCTTTTGCGTATTCTTCCAGCTGTTTATCGTATTTGTGCTTCTCAATCTCTTCAGCCGGATTTGTATTCCTGAGGGAATTGGTCTTATAATCGACTATTTTCAATGTCCCATCATGGCGGTACAATAAGTCAATGATTCCTGAGGAATATCCATCATCACCCATAAATGTAAAGCCGTATTCCGGATATCTCTCTTCAGCATCAATCAGCCCGCTATAGATTTCGCATTTTCTGAAATTATCCGCAAACCTCTCCAATGCCTCCTGTTTGTCATTTTCGAAGAGATACTTTCGACTCACGGCTTCAATCTGTTTCTTCATCTTCCCCTTATCGTCAAGATAATCGAGAGAGAGGGCCATGAGTTCGTGAAAGGCCGTCCCCAGGAGGGCGCCTTCATCAGTAACATAAATCGCGTCCTCTCCCCGCAGCTTTTCAGTAACTGCAACCCCGGTTATTTCCTCAGGAAAGAGCTTTTCCTCCCGCAGTTCAATAATCGGGACGGACCTGCCGGGTTGTTCGACCGGAATATCATCATCGTCAAGAATAACAGCTGTTGTATTGCCGAGTCCCCGTATTTTCTGCTGTTTGTTTACCTTCGCTCTGTTGACAACAGTTCCTGCCAGCTCTATCAGTTCCCCGCCGCTGATGCCATACTGGCCGGCTATATACTCCCCATAGCATTCCTTCGGAACGGTTCCGCCGGTCGGCGGCAGTGATATCACGATATGTTCTTCCGCCCTGGTTAGGGCAACGTACAGAAGCCGCTTCTTCTCCTCCAGGTGTTGGGCCAGGGACACACTGGACGCGAAACGGTACGACGTATGGCTGCTGTCCAGAACCTTAAAGCCGAAAACCGTATTGAATTCATTGTCCGCGAGCACCTTGGCATGCTTGAAGGAATCGCTCTGCTGCTGACGGGCGAGATTCCCGGTAATACCGGGAAGAATGACCATGGGATACTCCAGTCCCTTGGCCCCGTGGATGGTATTCAGAACAACAGAGTTCCTGCCCGGTGCCTCGTACAGGGCCGTATCCTCCCCCGAATCCTCAAAAAAGATAAATCGCTCCATCTCCTTCACGAACTCCCTCAGGTTGCTTCCCTGTTCCCTTTCCCACTGACCGGCACGGCCAGTGAGCTTCTCCAGGTTGGCCGCTCGTTCCTCGTAGTCATCGAGGTGGCGGTAAACGGTCAGCAGGTTTGAACGGCAGATAATAAAGGATATCAGGTCACCGATGGACATATGCCGTTTTGCGGTTATGAAATCCTTCATTAAATCAATGACCTGCCGCGCGTCACTATTTTCAAAGATTTCGCTAATTCTATCCTCGTCAAGGCGGAATACGCTCCCCCTGAGGGCCCCGGCAAGATGGAATTTTTTTATGAACTTCCACTCACTCTTTTCTTCCAGGTTAACGATAACACGGAGCACATGAAACAGGTCGATGACCTCCCCTGTACGGTAAAAGTCCTCCCTCGCGTTAACGAGAGCGGTTATGCCCCGCATGAGGAGCTCATCTTTCAGGAGGGCCATGTCTCTTCGTGAATCAAAAAGGACCGCGACAGCTTTTTGATCTCCGTTCATTCGCTTCGTGATGTCCCGGTATTCGGTGAATACGCCATCCCTGATCTTTCTAATAAACCGGGCAATGTTGCGGTGTTCCAGTTCCACAGGGGTGTATTCATCTTCTGATTCCACGTCTGGTGTCGGCGTTATGAGAAATGCCGTGGTGCCCTTCCCCGTTCCTGTCCTTTCAGGCCTGGGGGCCAGGGGATGGTACCTTATCGGCGCGCCGATATCGACGGTCAGTTCATCAAGGAGGTCCAGGATCAAGGAAAAATCATCTCCCGACACCGAACAGGAAACCGGACCATCATCGTGAGTAAAAAGGGGCAGAAAACAGCTGTTGATAAAATCGAGGACCCGTTCTTCACTTCTGAAATTCACGGTCATTGGCAGGGGTTCTGCCTGAATATCATCACCGGCCTTGTGGAAGACCGCAACCTCGGCCCCCTGGAAGGAGTAGATTGACTGCTTGTCATCACCGACAAGAAACACGTTCGCCCCGTTTTCTGATATCAGGGCGGAGATCATCTCCCACTGGAGCTCATTGGTGTCCTGGAACTCGTCAATCATGAAATAGCGGTACCCTGGCCTCGCAGTCCCATTCATAACAAGCTCCCAGGCCCTGTTGATGATAATGTTAAAGTCAATGCTGTTTCTCTTTTTCAGCCCCCTGTTGTATTCATCATATACACTGGTGAGAAGGCCGTGGATATCGGCAAGTGTCTTCCTGAAAAGGTCTTCAGCATCCTGGTCCGTTTCGTATGCCAGCTTCTTGATATTTTTGAACTGTTCCTGAAATTCTTCCCGAAGTTCACTCCCTTCTTCCATAACGGAGAATATCCGCACGGTTTCCGGTATACCGCACTCCGGTCTGAGGATGCATTCGAGATAGTCCCTGAAAAAGTGGCGGTATTTCCAGTAGGTGTCGGGGTTTTTTGCATAATGCTCCAGTTCGCACAAAAGTTCCATTGAACGAATAAAATTCTTTTTGCTTGTACTGGCGATGAACCGGCTATACAGTTCATACATGGTTTCTGCGGAGTGCCTGTCAGCGATAAAGCGGTCCATGTTACGGCGAAACTTGCCGTCATTAATAAATTTTTCGGCCACAGTGTTCAGCTTGAAACTCCCGATAGTGTCAAGAACACGATATGCCACCTGTTCGTTCTCCTCAAGGACCGAAGTAAGAGAATCATGGAAGAGGAGCTTTTTCTTGTCATCCCTGATTACTGTCGGTGAAAGATCCAGGGCCAGAATGTCAGAGTAATGCCGGACGATATTCAGGCTGAATGAGTGGATGGTGGATATTCTGGCGTATATCATCTGTGATTCCGCTTCGGAAAGGGTCTCATGCACGTATTCACGGGCGTTATCATGGTGGGTCAGGGCACTGGTAATACTGTCATCTTCTGTTTCAGATCCCCTGATAACCTGTAAAATCACGCTTATCAGCCCCATTATGCGGTCTTTCATCTCCGCCGCAGCGGCTTCGGTGTAGGTGATTGTCACTATCTCATGGGGACCGGCCCTTTCCGCCAGTGCATCATTTTTGTTGAAAGAATTCTCCAGACCGTTCGCCTCGCTGAAGAAATCAAATCCCAGAAGTATATTCACATACCGCCGTGAAAGGGTATAGGTTTTCCCCGTGCCGGCACCGGCAGATATAATCAGGTTCTCTTTGATAGTAAATCTGTTCATTTCAAACTGTCATTTCCTTATGCACCAGATCCTGGTGACAGATGGTTATAAAATTACACCACCGGCAGGCCTCCTCACCGGGAGTCAGCCTGAAATCACCCTTCTTGATATTGTTTACTATCTTCTTGATCTCCTTCCTCATGTTCACTTCAAAGTCATCCAGTACCAGTTCTTCCTCTGTACTGTTTCTGCCTCCAGTTTCCATCATAAACGTAAACACACCGTTGCGATACAGTACCTTTGAGAACTCACAGGCCTTTGAATCCCTGAAAGTCAGGAGGAACGTCTCGATAGTTTTATTTTTACCTGTGTCCAGTTGTTCATGAGAGTACAGGGCGTAGACCGGAAGCTGGAATTCCCTGTATTCCAGCATTTTCCGGATGAGTTCTTCCCTGACACTTTTATCAACTATTTTGGTCGGCTTGTAATCAATGACAGCAATACGTTCATCGTTCATGTCCACCCGATCGATTAGACCTTTGACCGGTATTCCATCAATACTGAATTCGCCCGGTTCAATAACATGCTCAACAGAATGGATCGAATTCAGCCGGTACCGGTCACGGTTTTCCGGGTCATACACATATTCAAGAAACTTCAGGAGTATTCCCTTGTTTGCTTCTCTTATATCTTCATCAGATAAACCCCTGGTAAGATTGTGAAACTGCATGCGGTGGTAGATGTTCCCCATCCCTGAGATCTTCTTTTCTTTGAGGATTTTCCGGTACTCCTTTTCAGCTATGGCCTGCATCTTCTTTTTCAGTCCTTCGGTGAGCGAGCCGGGCATTGAATACCTTTTGTCTATAACTTCCCTTGACATTGTTTCAAAACAGGCGTGGGCAAAGGTACCCGTGGTCATGGCATCCAGGCCCTCGTCCGACTCAGGGGGCTTAAGGTTCAATATATAGCTGAAATAGTAACTCAGGGGACACCGTGCATACTGGTTGAACTGGGACACGGAGAAGTAGCTGAAATTTCTGTAGAATTTCTTTAAGACACCGTCATGTGATGTATATTCATTCGTTGTTATCGACGCGATATAGTCCTCTCCATCAGGATCGAGCTTTACCCTGCAGGGTTCTTTCAAATTAAGGATGTCCTCCCTGTTCAACACCCTGAACCTGTTCTTATCACTGCATGAAAAGGGAAGACGTTTTTCAATATCAGGACAGCAGTTCACCAGTATCCGTGAGAGCTCGAGTCTCTTGCCGTTTTCATTCTTAGCGGAGATGACATGGACGAACCTGCTGTTTCGGAAGACCTGATCCAGATAAAGAGTGTACAGTTTCCAGGGATTATTCTGTCCGAATATTCTCTCCGTGTCCCCTGCCCCATACAGAAAATTACCGGTGATAGTACCGGGTATGTTTTCCGAATCAACACCGAGCAGAATCAAGCGCTCAAATTTCCGGTGGACGGTCTGGTTCAACTCCTGGACCATCACCCCCGGGCGCTTCACGTATACCTTTTCATCCCTGTAGGTATCGAATATAAGGGATCCAATATCAGTATGTGTTATTCCGAGCCGCCGAATGGTCCTCAGTATATGCAGGAGATGATCAACGGCCTCCGCGCTTTTCATCATCGCGGATTGGAGATGGGGATTCGTCTGATCACTCAGCTGTTTTTTAATACCCCCCAGCCTTCCGAACAGCATCTTTTCAACTGCATCAAGGCCTTTCCCGGACCTCAGCATCCGAATGGTATCATTAAAAACCGGGAAATGCGCAAGGGGGACACCGCCGGTAATGAAGACCGGCATGTTGTACCTGGCAAAAACGTCCTCGAACGCGGTAAGATATGGACCAAGGTTTCCAGCGGCAATGACAATGTCCTCCGGCTGGCATTTCTCTTCAATGACAAGGGTCTTGACGATACGGGCGGCCTCTTCGATCTCGTTTATCCTGTTGAAGACCGTGTTGTGATAGACCGTATCCAGTCTTGAATTTTTATCATCCTGGACCCGGGTGCAACGGGGACTACCGGCAATTTCACCGTAAACCTCACTATCAAGTCCGCTCCCCCAGAGATGGACGCCGTTTTCTTCAAAACTATCGCAGTAGATGGTGTTATACCGGTTCATCCAGTCTCTGTTTCTCAACGTTTCAAGAACGGCCACCGACCTGTCCGGGTAATCGTTAACATACTGCGACTTTTTTATCTCCTCAAATCCCCGGTAGAGGGATTCAAGATCATACTGTTTATCTGAATCATATCTGAAGTCACCGATAACCGCATTGTTCGACTTGACCAGGTAAAAGAAGTCCCTGATTGACTTGATAGTATTGGCATATGAAAGGGGATCATCCTTTATGAATTGAAAATGTTTAAGAGGAGTCTTTTCAATGACCTTTTCAAAGAGTATTTGCTCTTCGATATTCGTAATCTGCCGGTAGTGAATACTCTCTGGGAGCGAATTATAGACGTGATGAACAAAGCCGGCCAGAGCGAAAGTCTCAAGAAAACCCTTCTCATTTCCAGATAGCGCGAAATCCCTCGCGCGTTCGCGCGTGGGTGCAATAAATATGGATTTTGATATTTTCTGCATCTTTACTGTTTAATTCCAGGATCGCTCAATAGCACGTATGATTATTATCATAAACTATAAATGACATTAGACTATAAATTCACTGTAACTCCGGTCAACAATAATATAGTGTGTGTAATATTTAAGGGAAAGCCCCGGCAGCATCTTCCTTAGGGGCAGCCTCAGCCGGCCTGCCGCCGAAATCGAACTGCTCCACCTGGACACTGACATCATACACGGTGTCGCCCTTTTCGTTCTCGCAGCGGTACTGGTCAAGCCGGCCGGTGATGAAGAGCTCAGTTCCCCAGTGGCGGCCGCAAAGGGCCCTCCATGTCCACCGGGGTCTTATTAAAAAAATCACTCCACTTCAATCCAGGTAATCTTCCCGGGGCTGCTGTTCTCTGATAAGAAAAGGGCGAACTCCTCAAAGGAAATGATTTCACTCTCCTTGACATCGACAAGCTCCTTCACATTATATCTCGAGTGTATGATCTGATAATTTTCATCCATGAGTCCCGTTACAAAAGGGGGCTTCATTTAAACAGGTCATCCACCTCGATGACGATTCTTTTCTTTGCTGGATCTATCATGTACTTCAAAACCCTGAGCGCGTGCTCGTCAATTGAAACAGCATCCCTCAGGAAGCCACCATCGGCTTGAAACAGCCTTCCGCAGTTTTCCCAGGACGTAACAATGTCATGGTACCGGGCATGGCGGTCGCTGTTGTGCCTGACCTGTATGGCCGTGTCTCCCCTGCTCTCCGCTATTGAAAGGAGTTCGGGGAGGTTGAGGTTGGCAGGGTAATCTATGTAGAGTGGTTCTTTCATATTAATAATTTACAAAAAATATAAATTAAAGATCAACATTGATGGTAGAATTTTCCTGCTTTAAGTCTATTAGTTGTTTATCAGTTTAATATAGATGGTGGTTCTCATTATATAATAATAGCAGGTTTTAATATTTTTATTTTTGACACATCTTTTTTATAGACTGACATTATCTGTTTTAATATAGTATCTCATATTTTAAATTTGAGGTAACAATGAGACCTGAAGAAATCAAAAAGGAAATAAACAAACTGGATCTTTCAGAAAAACTGCTCCTTGTTGAAGATGTTCAGGACTCGATCGCCCAGTGCAATTCGGTCCTGCCCATGCCTGAATGGCAGAAGGCCGAACTTGACAGGCGATACAGGGAATATAAAGAAGGGAAACTTGAACTCCACGACTGTAGTTCTGTTCACGAAAAAATAAGAAATAAGAAATAATACCCAGCATTGTGCGATCAGCATCCCTATAAAAACTCTATTTTACAGGGTTACATAACTGGGTAAGTACGATTATAAGAATCTTTAATGATACCTGTAACCCTTACATTTTTCATTTTATTCTTTTCATAGAAGATTTGTTGACATTTAAGAATAACAGTATTGCTGTCTCTTAATTCAGCAGCTACGTATGAATTATCAAATATGTATCAAATAGTATTTTGATAAGACTACTATATAGAACTATTTATTTTTTCAACACTATATTTTTGTGATTATTGTATAACAAAAGTTGCTATATACGATTGCGGATATTATTTAAACAGTACTATGCAAATTATGATATAGTTTTTTTGTATCAGATATGGATGAAAAGTCCTAGCCTCATGGCATGCGCGGGCCTGGTCTTCGCATATGGCTTTGACTATACGTTCGAGCTCGGAATATCTCTGGTCTTGATGCTAGATATCTTAGTATACAATCTCAGTTTCTTCACGGCAGCGGTGTGGAGATCGTGGAACCGAAGGAGTTACGCGATGCCATGAAGGAACTCCTGGAGGATTGTTTGGGGGTGTATGGGGAGTGATGGATCTCATTTAAAAGTAGTTAAGCGCAATGCTCGCGTATACACTTCGATTGACAACTATTCCTGTAAAACCGATATATTAATTGCTTTATTTATTGACTTTTCATTACATCAAACATATATTTGAACCATATTTTAATAATTATGGTTCAAAAATGGTGAGTAAAATGAAATCAATAACAATACATAATCTTGATGATAAATTGAGCGACTTAATACAAGAAAAAGCTAAAAAACAGGGATTAAGTCTAAACAAGACTGTAAAGCTGTTATTAATGAAGTCACTTGGAATTAAAGAAGATAACGAATATAATCATAGAGAGGATTTTTTAGATTTATATGGAAAATGGACAAAAGAGGAAGAAAAATCATTTTTAAAAAGAATAAATGAATTAAATACTATTCAAGAACAGGACTGGGAATGAGAAAAATTTCACTTGATACAAATGCGTTTAGCGGTTATTTAACAGGCGATGAAGATGTTCTCACAGTTATTTCTAAAGCAAGTATTGTTTATATGTCTATTTTTGTCATAGCTGAATTATATTTTGGCTTTAAAGGCGGCAATAAAGAAGAGGAAAATATTGAAAATCTTAATATTTTTCTTTCCAAACCAACAGTTCACTTGGTAGATGCAACAATTGAAACATCATCTATATTTGCAGATATTAAGCATATTTTAAAGAAAAAAGGTAAACCGATACCACTTAATGATGTCTGGATAGCTTCTCATGCAATTGAGACTGGTTCTGTATTAATTTCATATGATAGTCATTTTAAAAACATACCAGGTTTCAGAATTTGGAATAAAATAAATAATTTTTAACATCATGAAGTTTCTCCGGGAAAAGAAATCCCTCTGGATCAAAATATGAAGAAGCAATGCCCTTCATTTCATTGTCCGCGCCCGGCATAAGATTAAAGAACAATCTTCTTTCAATTTCATACCTGATACTTAATGATGATCTACTCTCATAGATTTCATCATCAAGATATTTTTGCATTTCTTGATCAGACTGCAGGGCATACAGCAGGTACTCTATATGCTTACAGGTGCCCAGAGTATTAATAGTAAAATCAGGACATGAGCAGAAATTTCTTTCATTACGGCTCAGGCTTCTGATCGCGACCTTATAGGTTGATTCTGTTTCAGGATTATAGACGGTAAAATCACTGAACACCGGATGATTGCCGATGTTGCATACAGTAAAATCCTGCTTAACGCCATACTGCTTTCTGAGGGAAATTTGCCATGTGTCAATTGACATGTCTTCGGGTTTTTTATGACAGGGAATTTTCTTCTCTTTTGTATTCATTCTTTTACCTCAATAATTTCCTGCTCAACACCCGTTTCATTTTCTCTGATTATTTCAGCAAGAGATGTAAGTTTCTCATTTTCAGCGTAATCCAGGCGTTTCAACGCCCCCGGGGCCAGCTGGTATCCGGAGCTGAGATATCTGGCATAAACATCTTCATTCATCATAAAGGGCCGCAGTCTGCCATTGAGAACATCATCAATTTCATTAAAGATAAGTAAACCCTCGGGGTCGAGGTCTCCGAAATGGAACATCTCCGCATTTGTCCGGTTTAGCAACTGATACAGGAAACGATCTGATTCATTGAGGTGACCGCCGCAATAGATATACCCATCAAATTCTTTCAGGGTGGATGATAATACATAAAAGGTTTCTTTATTTTCAATGGACAGCATTTTTGGACGCTCCACTGCGAAATCAATCCTTTCAATTTTTTTCACTGTCTTTTCGGGAAGAGTCACAATATCATTTTTCAATAACCACCGGCGGTCATCTGAAAAGATAATATCAAAAAAGCCGCATACGGTGGTTTCAGGATATACCCGCTCAATATCAAGGTAGCTGCTGATTTTTATCTCAGCAGCAGCTTTTGCTATTTTGTCAAAAACAGGCAGCATTCTTTCAAGATATTTCGAATCATTGTAGAGGTGGACACTCAAAGCCCTGATTGTAAATTGAGCGGTATACTCAGGCGTTAATCCAGTGAGAGTCAGAAAATCATTGAATTGATTTCTGCTCTGAAACAGCAGCTTTTTTTTATCTTTAAGCTGTTTATCAATATAACGGACAATATCTTTTGAGAAGGAATTCTTTGTTTCAAAGGAATCAAGGACCTCAATCATTTCTGCAAGAAGAACCTCAGGACTTGTTTTATTAAGGAGAGAATAAAGCATTGCAGGCTTTTCAAGAATAACAGCAGTTATACGATCGCCCTTTCTGTACCGCTGCCACAGAACTGAAACAACTCCCCTCTTTTCAAGACTCTCCGCTGCTTCAAGAAAGCTGCTTTTGTTTTCTACAGATTTTTCAATCTCAGGAAAAATCCTGTTCCAGTTACCCTTTCTTAAGTTTCTGCCCCCGGCGAAATGAGCTGAATCAGGATAGCTTTCTGCAAAAACTGAAAGTATCTTTTTTTCATAGGATGACAGCTTCTCAGAATGTCTCATTCATGACCTCATAATCCCGGATAAAGGCCGAGTAGTTCTGTCTGATAACCAGATTGGTCTTATCCATATGAGGAGAGATTGATTCGATCTTCTCCGTGGGAACAGCCGTTACCACCTGCATCTCCAGCTTTTTAAAGAAAGAAATTGCATTGCCGATTCGATTATCATCCATTTTATTAAAGGCCTCATCAAAGAGAACCAGGCGAATTGCTCCGGGCTCATCCTTGTAAAAGCGGTAAAAACTTGCTGCAATGGCAACATAGTAGGGAGTCTGTGATTCTCCTCCTGATTTTTCCCGTAGTACTTTGCTCAAAGATGATTCCAGGGGTTTCCCGCTTTTCGGATCAAGAGTAGTGGTATGAGTTATCTTTATGTCATAGTGGAAGTACTGCCGGTAGTCACAGATATCGCGTACAGTAGGTGAATCAAGGTCATTCTGGAGTATGCTGTTAAAAAGCCTTTCGATTCTCTCTTTGTCCTCCCGAGAGGAAAACTGCCCCCACAGGGTATCTTTGTTCTCATTGATCTGAGCGGCACTTTTGATGATATCAAGAAGCTTTCTTTTTTCAGGTTGTTCAGTGATGGAAAAGCGGTACTGGTCCTGGCCAAAGCTGATTATCTTCAGAATATGATTAATTTCTGAAAAACTCTCCCGTGCATCAGTGATATATTCATTAAGGCGTGAAATGAAATGATCTTTGAACTGCATTTCCGCATCAGACCGTGCCCTGGTAATTTTCTCTTCATACGCAGGAAGCTCAGTGTCCCTGAATTTCTTCAACAGTGAAATAAATTCATCAGAATCATCAGGGCTTTCATTCATATAGGTGTTGTATTCACGGTTATAATGTATCTTCAGCTTTTCAAGATTTTTTCTGACATTTTCAAAGCGGGTATTGAATCCCTTTATTGCATAATCATAGTTCTGCTGATTCTCTTTCAGGGAAGTCTTTCTGGTCTTGTCCCGGTAATACTTTTCAAATTCATCGTGGTATTGCAGGTGTTGCTTTTCATACTCTTCAAACTCTTCCTTAAGACTACTTTCTTTTACTGTGTATTCTTCAATTTTTGCAGATAAACCCGTTTCTCTCTCTTCAAGCCTGCCGCTCTCTTTTTCAAAAGATTTAATATCATCTTCAATTTTTTTAATATTCTGCACAATAGCGGAAATCTGCGCCTGCAGGTCGGCAAATGCTTCGGTGTCTATCTGTGAAATCTGTTTCAGCACATCATCAAGCTCACTTGAATAAACTGATATGTTCTCTTCGGCATTTACCAGGGTCTTTAATTCATAGAGGGCCTTAATTACCCGCTCAAGAATTGAATCCTTTTCATTGAGAGATTTTATTTTATCTTCAACAGACTCAAGCTTTTCTGCCAGATCAGACAGCTCATTTTTCAGATACTCTATTCTTTTTACCCTGGCCTGCTTTCCGATATACCAGCGGGAATAGACCTTTTCAGAAATTCTTCGCGCGGTATGCGATGAGTAGCTCATGCATTCCTTTGTTATGGAACGTTTATGGTCTTTAAGCGTACTGATTGATGTCATCATAACATCTCCCAGAAGATAGGCAACATAGCGCCGCGCCGAGGGAGAATCAGTTGTTACAATCTCAGCAAGGGAGCCCGGCGTAATCTCTGAGCTTTTCATTTTCGCGAGGTTGGGAATGCCGGTCCCGTAGATATTCTTTGGCAGATTGTTGTAGAGCTCTATTGCTTTTTGAAAATCACCCTCCGGCACAAGGACATTAAACCGCTGGGTGTTGAGCCACCCCTCAACGGCATTCTGCCACGACTCATCGGTAATATCCAGAAGATCAGCGAATATTCTGGCTTTGATTCCCGCACCCTCGAGTTCACGCACCAGGTCTGTGGTTGTATCAGGATAGCGCAGCATCCCTTTTTCCAGTTCTTCAAGCTCTCTCTTCCGATCGCCAATCTCTGACATGATAGACTCCTGTTCCATGGAAGCGGCAACCCGTTCATCACGAACTGATTCGCGCTCCTTTTCAAGAGTGTCAATCTCGCCATCGGGAGAATCATCCATGGACCTCTGAAGCAGGGCTTCACACTGTCCTTTCAGCAGTCTGAATCGTGCGAAGCGGCCCTCTTCAAATTCAAGTTTCTGCCGGAGTTCAGATTCACTCTTCTGAAGGCGAACCAGAAGAACATGCTGGTCATTTTGATACAGCGCGGCATTCAGTTCTTCCCTGAGGTTTTCCAGACGCGATTTCTGCCCGGCAAGAGACTGCAGCTTTTCATTCGTATTCTTTAGCGCGGAAACAATCTCATCATGATTTACCTTAATATCAGAAAGCTCATTCCTGCATACCTCGAGATCAATCCTTCTTTTAAAATAGTTCTGCAGAATAATCAGTTTTTTTATCTGAAGCATTTCGAGGTGTGCCGCCTCAATCTTTTCAAGCTCTTCAATCTTTATTGTAATCAGGCGGGCCTCTCGTTCGGCCTCTTTATAGTTTGAAAGGTTCTCTTTCATGGCGGATATATCCACCTGACGCTCTTCAAGGATATAATTGCACACAAACTGGTCAACCGATGAGAAGGGGGTAAAGTTAACAGAGCGTATAACAGCCTCGAGATAGGGATTGAAGTCCACATTTCTTCTATGAACGTTTAGCAGATGAGTAAGCTTTGAATTGTAATCCCTCTTTGATGCAGAAATAACGCCGTTAATTGATTTCAGTCTCTCTTTAAACTCCCCGGGATTGAGAAACCTGTTTTCAGAATAGACCTCAACCTCACTCACCTTTCCCGCTTCAAGAATCCATAGATGCTCGCCGGTATCCGCCTTTTCTTTAAAAGCCTCAACCATTATGCCGGCCGAAAAGACCTTAGAGCCGTCTTCAAACTGCAGCATAACATGGGTAATAGTGTCATTACGCACGTAGTCATGGCCTTCAGCCCCGATCTTGCAGCGACAATAGCTTTCAAGACTCCGGCTTGAACGCTTTTCAGCCGCTGCCGCGTTGAATTTGATCTTTCTGATATTGGCAATAAGTGCATACTGGATCGCATCGATAATAGTTGATTTCCCCGATCCGTTGTCCCCTGCAAGAAGCGTGGTTTTTTTCAGATCGATGAGGGAATCCTGAAAGAAGTGCCAGTTTATTAAACGGACCTTAGTCAGAAGCAGCATCGTCGTCTCCTGCGGCAGATTCATTGTCTGTAATCTCTGATAAATCTGTTTTCTTCAAAGATTCAATTCGGCGGTGAATATCATCAATACTCTGACCATCCAGGGCAAAGGCAATCGTGGGATATAGTATAACCAAAGATTCCGACTTCGCATCCTCGGTGGTATTCTTAATCAATTTAAGTGCCTGAAAACGCCTGACGATTTCCCTGAGGCGTGTTTTTTTCATCAATCTCTCGGTGACGATTTTATACATCTCTATAAAATCCTGCAGATGAATCGAAGGATATTCGTGAAGGTTAATATCATTTCTTCTCGCTTCATAGAGGAGCCTGAAAACCAGCAGAGCAAGGGTTTCATCAAGGTTCAGGTTTAAGCGCGCCCCTGGAGCGCCCTGCCATGAGATAATACCCAGGTTCTCATCCTTCCGAAGGCTCCATCCCGCACAGTCAAAGTATGATTCAAAGATAGAAAAATTTTCTATTGTAAATCGATATAGCCGGTTTTCATTTTCGATCCCCCTGACAATAAACGAGCCGGTAAAGAGGGTATTCACTGCTTTTTGAAAAAGCTCTCGTTCTGCATCGTTCAGTTTCAATATGTCTGTAATTTTTTCCATCATAATCTGTCAAACCTGTGCCTTTTAAAACGAAATCTGTCTACCGTAATATACTCATCATACCATGTAACCTTAAAATCAAAATCCCGCGATTCACAATACAGGCTGGCATAGAGCAGTCTCACAAAGTTCTCCATGTCGATGGCAATGTCCTCTCCCAGAACTGATCCCTCTTTAGAATGACTCTGCAAAAACTCACTTATCTTCTCAGGATTCAGCTGTTTTTGAATTCTCAGCCGCAATTCTGTCTCTGCCATTTCAATTTCAAAGGAGTCATCATTCTCAGGTTTTTTAAGGTACTCGGATTTTGTCATTTTAAGATTTCTGCTGAATAACGAATCAGATCGCAAAAATCTTGTGCGTTGAATATTATGGAAAAGGTCTTCATGATTCAGGCCGCCCTTTTTTATGGATGATGCGATATCATTTATTTTACCCTTTAAAGAGGCATCACTGTAGAGTTTCACCTTTATCATCTCAGTTGATATCTTTGAATAACGGCGGTTCTTGTCATCAATCTCTTCTAGAATTGGATCAAT
>CAZEPS010000095.1:0-15134 GCA_964514165.1 uncultured Leptospirales bacterium | reverse complement strand
GGGCCTCGTCCTTCAGCGAGGGCCTGAGGATGGGGGTCGAGACCTTTCACGCGTTGAAAGACGTTCTGAAAACAAAGGGATACTCCACCAGCGTTGGCGACGAAGGGGGATTCGCCCCGAACCTGAAATCGAACGAGGAACCCCTTGAGATGATTGTACAGGCCGTGGAAAAGGCCGGATACAAGCCGGGAACCGAAATCATGATCGCCCTGGACCCGGCCGCGAGCGAGTTTTATGACAAGGGCAAAAAGAAGTACGTTTTCTCCAGGAGCGACGGGAGCGAGCGTGACAGCGGCCAGATGGTGGATTACTGGGAAAAGCTCATCAACCAGTTCCCGATTATCTCTATCGAAGACGGCCACGCCGAGGACGACTGGGATGGATTCAAACTGATGACTGAAAAACTCGGCAAACGCATCCAGATAGTGGGCGACGATCTTTTTGTCACCAATACCGAGAGGCTGAAGAAAGGCATTGAAATGGGTGTCGGCAACTCCATCCTGATTAAGCTGAACCAGATCGGCACCCTGACTGAAACAATAAACGCCATTGAAATGGCAAAACGGGCCGGCTATACTTCTGTTGTCTCCCACCGTTCAGGGGAGACCGAGGACACGACCATAGCCGACCTGGTTGTGGCAATGAACGCGGGGCAGATTAAAACCGGTTCAGGTTCCAGGACCGACAGGATCGCCAAGTATAACCAGCTCCTCCGCATTGAAGAGGAACTCGGATCAAACGCCCTGTATGCCGGCATTAAGGTTTTTTACAATATTGAGTAATCAGGCTTACCGCTTTACGGTCTTTATAACTTTTTTTCTTCTGGCAAGCGTCTATCTTTTCGTATTCAGCGGAAGCGGAATACTCGAGCGTATAGCCGTTGAAAAGAGGATCAGCAGCCTGATAGAAGAGGTTGCAAAAGCAGTGGAGCAGGAACAGGACCTGCAAAGGGAGTACGACTCTTACAGGGATGGCAATATAAAACCTGAGGACATCTATGACGCCGGTTTTATCAAGAACGGCGAACGGGTAATCCTGTTCAAGGGAATCGAGAAAAGAGAAAAGGAAGAAGAAGTACGCCCGGGAATAAAGCGTTCCATCCTTGACATATCGACCTTCAGAATAGCCTGGGGGCTCGTCTCCGGAATCGTTCTCGTCCTGCTCTTTATATTCAGACCGAAAGAAGAAGAATACCGCTAATGAGAGAGTACATCGGAAATCACAGCGAAGGCGACAGGCTGGTCGTCAAAGAACAGCTGAATGCCAGCAACCTCCTGATGGGGGGGGTCCTGAAGCGGTGTGTCCACGGCTATCCTGAGATAATACTCCTTCTTCCGGAAGAACACTGTTCAGTATCAACCAGGGACAGGGAGGAGGGGAAGTATCTTTACCGCTCATATTCGAATTTTCTCTGGCTGACCTGCCCCCACCTGAACGATGCCATACATGACATCGAATCAAAGCGGACCATTAACAGCATATCTGATTTTATACAGGGAGACAAGAAGCTTTCGAGCCTGATGAGCCGTGCTCAAGCAAGCTATTACTTTTACCGCAAGAGAATCTGCCAGCAGTACGCTGATATGTGCGGCCAGCCGGAGGACGCAGTATGCATGAACAACACCGGCATCGGCGGCATTCGCAATACTGAATTTTTGAAGTGCCTTCACCATCATTACGCCCATTACTATTTATGCAGGAGCAACATCGCCGGTAGAATAACCGACGGGATGGTCTCGGAAAACAGGTACTGCCGGGATGTGAGATGTCAGAACTATGGGTAAAAAAGCCTCTGTAATCCATTTGAAAAAAATGAAAAAGGACGGGTCCATCGACGCCGCCAGTTTTAAAAGAATACGGAACGCCCTGAAAGAGGAGCAGATCCTTATATTACCGGTCGACTGCATTTACGGCTACGCGTCGATCCTCCATGAAAAAATCGTCCATATCCTGGAAAAGCTGACCGGTGAAGACGAAGGAGAGATCATCCGGCTCATATCTTCATTCAAGATGCTCGACGATATCGCGCTCATAGACAAGCTTGAATACGATTTCCTCCACAGGATCTGGCCAGGGGAGTTGACGGTCAAATTGAAGGATCATGGAAACCTGAAGCGGGCTATCCCGCTCAGGATGCCGAAAAGCAGGTTCGTGCTGGACATCATCAGGAGCATTGATGAACCGGTGTTTTTTTCCCCCCTGAAAGACAGCAGCAGCAACCTTGTGTACCGGAAAAAACATCTCCTGAGCGAATTCAGCGCCAGGGCGGACCTGCTCCTGGTAGTGGATGAATTCTGCAAGGAACACGCCATCCCGACCTACGTGGACGTCAGCAACGGTGCGTTGAAGATCATCCTTGAGGGGAGGATATCCGCCGAGGAGGTGAAGTCCCTCTATTTTCTCGGCAAGGACGACCCGGTAGTCTGAGCATCGCCTCCCATGAACAACAGGAACACGGCTTTCCTTTACAGCTGTATTGTAATGAAAAAGTTTTTTTTCATGTTAACCATGCTGTTTCTTTTTACTACGGTCGCCTTCGGCTTTGGCAAAAACAGTGTCCAGTATGAGCCAATCGAGTGGAAAAGCGTTAAAACAGTTCATTTTGACATCACCTTTCCAGCCGGTCTTGAGAAGGAGGCCTTCAGGGCGGCGGTCACGGCGGAAGAGAGTTACCAGTACCTGGCAAATTCACTCAATCACCGGCTTACCCGCGCCATTCCGATCATACTCTACCCGTCACGAACGTCGTTCAAAAACAGCACCCTGTTCCCTTTTTCCATCAGCGAACGGGCAGGGGCTTTCACCATACTTTTGAACAAGCGGATCGCCATTCCCCTTACCGGATCAGAATCCGGTTTCAGGGAACTCCTCACCCATGAACTTGTTCACGCCTTCCAGTTCGATATCATCTTCTCAGACACATCGGGCAGGAGGATGCCCCTTTTCATGTTCTTCAAGGTCCCGTCATGGATAATGGAGGGGATGGCCGAGTATCTCTCCGAGGGGTTTGACAGCTCAGCGGATCTCTACATGAAGGACCTGATAATCAGCGAAGAGTACGCTGACATGGAAGAGTTGACCGCACTGAAGGTGAAAAGCAGGTACATGATATACAAGGAGGGGCAGGCCTTTTTCTATTTTCTTGAACTCCGGTACGGCAGGGAAATCATGGGGCGGCTTCTCAGGGACATCCGTGACCTTCGGAGTTTTGAAAAGGCTGTAAAGGCTAACACGGGTAAATCCTCCGGGGAGCTTAACAGTGAATGGCTTCGGTTCTACAAGCGACGGTACCTCCCGCTGATAGAAAAAAGAAATTACGCTGACGAAGAGGGAAAACGCCTGGCCTTTATCAGGGGATCAGTTGCCCCGAGCCCTGCGGTTTCACCGGACGGTAAAAAGGTAGCCTGTTTCACGGAGAGGGGCCTCTATACAAATCTCGTCATCCGTGACATCAACGGCGGAAATAAATCACGAACCAGGGTTCTCGCGGGGGAGCAGCGCAGGTTTCGCTTCGAGTCGTTCAGTCCCGGATTCAATACCATTTCATGGTCAGGGGACGGGAGCCTCATCGCCTTCAGGGCCCATGCCGTCGGGAATGAAAACATCTATCTGATAGACCCGGACCGCGGATCGGTGAAAGAAAGAATCCGGCTTCCCTTCAGCCTGGTCCTCTTTCCCCGTCTTTCAAGGGACGGGAACCTCCTCGTGTTCATTGGTGTGACAGGAAATACCGGTAATGTATTCGTCTACGACCGTACCGGGAAGAGGATCGATCAGATAACCGATGACCGTTTCACGTACCGTGACCCCCTCTTTACGAGGAATAACGAATCGGTAATCGTTTCCACGAACAGAAACGAAGCCGGTGATGCCGGGAGCGGAAATTTCAACATTGCAAAAATCAGCCTGCAGACCGGGAAGATAACATGGCTCGTTCATGACAAGGGAAGGAACATGCATCCCGACCTTTCCGAAGACGGAACCAGGCTCCTCTTCACCTCAAACCGGTCCGGGATATACAACGTGTGGGTGTTAAACATGGAAACGGGAGACTTGGAACGGGTTACCAATTCCCATTCAGCGCTGTTCCATCCCCGGTGGATACCGAAAACGGAAAAAATACTCTTTACCGCGTACCGGGAACAGGGATTCGATATTTACGTGAAAGACGAAATCAGCGGAAAATATCCCGACCAGGACCTCAATATAACATATAAGATCCCTGCCTATCACGGAACATACACTGATCCCGCATCATATGTCTTTACCCCCTACCGTCCGGTATTCACCCCTGATTTTATCATGGTCGGGGCGTCAGGGACCCTCTCGGCAGGGATTACCGGATCACTCCAGGGGTCGTTTTCCGACTTCACCGGCTCCCACCGAATAACACTGGTAACGAATTATTCTTTTATTAACGACCGTCACGATTACAACATCGATCTCTCCTACCGGTTCCTCAGGCTGCGGACTGATTTCACCGTCGGCGGGTACCGGCTCGGCACCGACCTCTGGGAACTCTCCCTGGACTCCTATCTCGGCCCTTTCCACAGCGATGACAGGTTGAACAGTGAAACAGGGCACTACGGCGGATACGCAGCTGTGCAGTACCCCTTTAACCGGTTTCTCGGGGCCGAACTGAGAATCGACGGGGGACTCTACGAAAAAGATTATCCCCTCGACAGCTTCAGGAAGGACATTTCCAAAAATCTCTATACAGCGGACATCTCCCTCATTATTGACACTGTCAAGATGAGACAGATGATACCCGGGGCAGGGACCAGGTTTCGCGTCTCGTGGAGGCAGTCGGTTAATTTTTCAGGAAGGGATCTCTCATACTCCCGTTTCTTCGCCGATGCACGGGCCTACGGCAGTATAAAAAACAAGTACATCTTCGCCTTCCGCGGGACCGGTGGCGCCGTTGCCGGCGCGGACGCGGGCCACATGAAATTCAGGCTCGGGGGGTACAACACCCTCCGGGGGTACGGGATGAACCGTTTCGAGGGGAAATACATGTTTCTCTTCAGCGGGGAGTTCCGGTTCACCTTTATCGAAAACCTCAGGTTCGGGTTCCCCCTCTACGTCGGCCCCGGCAGCATCGGGGGGGTGCTTTTCGTAGACGCCGGTTCAGCCTGGGACGGGAGGTTTATCCTGAACAACAGCCGCACCGGGACATTTCATGACCTCAAATTCGATTTCGGCTGCGGTCTCCGGTTCGTCATTGATCCGGTTATGATTTTAAAACTTGACTTTGCCTGGCCCTGTAGTACAACGGCGGTCGGGCCGGTGCAGACGCACCTGGGCCTTGGATATGAATTCTAGGATCTGACCATGGAACGGAAAGCCAGAATAGAGAGAAAAACGAAAGAGACCGATATCTCCATCGAACTGAACCTTGACAGCCCGGCTGAACCGGCTATTGACACCGGCATACCGTTTTTCGACCATATGCTCAACGCCATGGCGAAACACGGACGTTTTTCCCTGATAGTCAGATGCGCCGGTGACACCGAAATCGACGATCACCACTCGGTCGAGGACACCGGCCTTGTGCTCGGATCAGCCCTGAAGAAAGCCCTCGGGGACAAGAAGGGAATCACCCGGTTCGGCAGCGCCTCCGTCCCCCTTGACGAGGCCCTGACGGACGTAACCGTTGACCTCTCCGGAAGGCCCTTTTTCTCATTCAGGGGGGCCGAGTGCGACGGCTATATCGGCCGGTACAGCGAGGAGCTCACCGGTGAGTTCCTCAGGTCCTTCTCCACAAACGGCATGTTCAACCTCCACGTGATCGTCCAGTACGGTGAAAACCGGCACCATATACATGAAACGATTTTCAAGGCCCTGGGGGTGGCGTTAAACCGGGCTGTTTCGCTCGATCCCTCCCGGGGAGGTGAAGTCCCTTCCACAAAAGGGACCCTCTCATGATAACTGTCGTCGATTACGGGATGGGCAACCTGAGGTCCGTTACCAAGGCAGTGGAGCTCTATACCGACAGGGGACTGGTCGCAAAGGAGCCGTCGTCAATCGCAAAATCTGACGGGGTGATCATGCCCGGCGACGGGGCATTCGGCATGGCAATGGAGAACCTTCGCGAGGGGGGGTGGATCGAGCCCCTGCTTCGATTTATAGAGGACGGTGGGTTCTTTCTCGGGATCTGTCTCGGGTACCAGCTTCTCTTTTCCTCAAGCGAGGAATTCGGAAACCACGAAGGCCTCGGGATTATCCCTGGAAGGGTGGTCCGGTTCAGGACCTCGGAACTCAAGGTCCCCCACATGGGATGGAACGATGTTGCAGTAATAAGGGACTCCCCTTTTCTCGAGGGGGTTCCGGACGGGAGCTATTTTTATTTTATCCACTCATACCACCCGGTCATTGAGGACCGGTCCTGGACCATAGGGGAGGTCGAATACGGAGAAACCTTCCCCTGCATCGTCGGGAGGGACAACGTGATCGCGACCCAGTTCCATCCTGAAAAAAGTCATCATGTCGGCCTTAAAATTGTAGAAAATTTTATCAACATGGTGTATGGAGATTAAGAGTGCTAGTAATTCCGGCCATTGATTTAAAGGGTGGCAACTGCGTCCGACTGGTACAGGGGGACCCTGACAGGGAAACCGTCTATTCCGGTGACCCGGTTGCCGTTGCCGAAGAATTCGTCACGAAAGGGGCCCGGCTGATACATATCGTGGACCTCGACGGCGCGTTCCAGGGGAAACCGGTTAACCATGAAACGGTTATGAAGATTGCAAAATCGATTGACATTCCGGTGGAAATTGGCGGAGGTATCAGGAACGAGGAAACGATTCGCATGTACCTTGAGGCCGGTATTAAGCGAATTATCATGGGAACCGCCATCCTCCAGGACGGCATGAGCGATATTATTCGGGAGCACGGGGATAATATAATAGCAGGGGTAGACGCCAGGGATTCCCGGGTGGCTACTCACGGGTGGAAGAACGTGACCGAGGTCAGTGCCCTGGAGTTCATGACCAGGATTCGGGACACGGGCCTGAAGGAGTTTATCTACACGGACATCGCCACCGACGGCATGCTATCCGGCCCGAATATCAGCGCCTATGAGGAGATACTCTCTGAGATTGACGGCATAGAGGTGATAGCGTCAGGGGGGATCTCCTCCATTGACGACATCGGCAGGCTTAAACCCCTTGAAGCGACGGGACTCAGGGGCTGCATTACCGGAAAGGCCCTGTACGATGGAAGGCTTGACCTTGAAGAGGCAATCAGGAAATACCAATGAAGAAACCCGAACAGGACAGCATGGACAGCGAGTACGATCTCCAGTTGCCGAAAGAGATCGAACAGTACGAGAGGAAGATCTATGATCTGAAACAGCTGATCGAGATCAGCAAGGGATTGAATTCCACCCTGGAGTACAATACCCTCATAGACTCGGTACTCCTTACCTGCATGGGGCAGATGCAGCTCCTCCGGGCCGGTATCTTTTTACGGAAGGGGATCGGCTACGACAACCTGACTCTGCACAGGAACTATAAGGGGTTCGACATCGATCACACAATCGACTACGAGATATACCCGGATTCACTGATACTCGCTTTCCTTGAAAAAAAACACCGATGTTTCACCCTCGAGGAGCTTGAAAACAAGCTCCCCGGGGACTACTCCCTCACGGTTCTAAAGACTCTGGAACCGAACCTGATTGTTCCACTCATCAGCAAGGGTGAGCTGAACGGCATCATCATCCTCGGAGAACGAATCAACGAGAGGGTATTTTCGGAATCGGAAAAGGAGTTCCTTCTGACCCTGGGTACCCTGGCGGGGATAGCGGTCCACAACGCCACCCTCTACGAAATGGCGACCACTGACATGATGACCAAGCTCAAGATCCACCACTATTTCCATACGGCGCTAATCGAAGAGATAGACCGGGCCATCAAATTCAAAAGGCCCCTCTCCCTGATAATGAGCGATATCGACCATTTCAAGTCATTCAACGACAACTACGGCCATTCACTGGGAGACGAGGTCATCAGGAACGTGGCCCGTATCATCAGGTCATGCGTCCGGCAGATCGACATACCCGCCCGGTACGGGGGGGAGGAATTCGCCGTCATCCTCCCGAAGACGGACATCAATGAGGCCCTGATCGTGGCGGAGCGAATCCGCCTCATGGTGGAAAATGACCGTGTCAAGCACCATGACAAGGAGCTGAGCGTCACCATGTCCGTGGGGGTGACCGAATTCGACCATGCCATAGACAATATTGACAAGAATTCTTTTATCGAACGAGCTGACAAGGCCCTCTATTTGAGCAAGAAAAACGGGCGTAACATAGTTTCGATTCTCTGATTCTAACAGACATAATAATTTTACTTGACATTAAAACTTTAATTATCATAATTGGCTTTCAATTTTTATGCAGGGCCCATAGCTCAGTCGGTTAGAGCATCTGACTCATAATCAGGGGGTCCAAGGTTCGAATCCTTGTGGGCCCAGAGCAGTCATTATTATATTTAAGCAGGGAAAAGTAATGTACGTTATTGCAGAAATTCAGGGCAAACAGTACCGGATAGAAAAAGAACAGGTTGTCAGCGTGGATAAAATGGAGTCCGAGGAGAACAAGGAGATCGTTCTCGATAAAATCCTTCTTTTTGCAAACGGTGATGATGTCCGCGTCGGCCAGCCCTACCTCAAAGACGTTACGGTAAAGGCAGCCTATTCCGGCGATGTTAAGGGCGACAAAATCCGGGGAATAAAATTCAAGAAACGCAAGGGATATACCAGGACCTACGGTTCCCGGCCTCAGTTTTCCCGGCTCATGATAAAGGATATCTCGGCGAACTAACATCCGTTGGTCAGAGTTTCCTTCAAAAACGTTGTTTTTTCCGCTGAAAAACCGGAATTTTCCGCGGAAACAATAATTGTAACGGTAGAAGGGCACAGCCTGTTTGATGTGAAGGGAAGGGATATCGTGTGCGCCGCGGTATCCGCCCTGGCCCAGACCCTGGTACTCTCTCTGTCACGGGCGGTGTCGATAAAACAGGATGTTAAACAGGAACAGGGCTTTCTGCGGAGCGCGATTGAGGTTCGCGGGCTGAACGAAGACCAGGTTCTTCAGCTCAGGACACTCGTTCAGGCATTTTACATCGGAATTTCTGAAATCGATAAGAATTATCCAGATACGATACGCATCAAATGGTAAGGAGATAACCATGGCACACAAGAAAGGCGGCGGATCCACCAGAAACGGACGCGATTCCAACGCGAAACGCCTCGGGGTGAAGCGGTACGGGGGCGAACTCGTCAGCGGCGGCACCATCATAATACGGCAGCGCGGGACAAAAATTCATCCCGGAACCAATGTCGGCAAGGGAAGAGACGATACTCTCTTTGCCAAAATTGACGGGGTGGTGACCTTTGAGCGGCTGGGAAAAAGCAGGAAAAAAGTCTCTGTTTACCCCGCTACCCAGTAGTTTTTATTTACAATGGAAGTTTAAAATCGCGTATGGATCTCTGCATACGCGATTTTTTCGTTACAGGCAATGGCACGGTTCAAGGACAAAATCGACATTCGCATAAGGGCCGGAAACGGGGGCCCCGGCGCCGTCTCTTTCCGCCGGGAGAAGTATATTCCCCGGGGAGGCCCGGACGGGGGAGACGGGGGAAAGGGCGGTGACGTCATCATCCAGTCCGACAGAAGGTATTATAACCTGGCCCATCTCTTCAGGGACCGGGTGTATAAAGCTGAGAAGGGCCAGCAGGGGAGGGGGCAGAACCGGCACGGCCGTGACGGGGAAGACCTCGTCGTTAAGGTCCCACCGGGCACCCAGGTTCTTGACAGTGAAACAGGGGAGGTGATCGCTGACCTCCTGGAGGAGAACCAGTCCTATACCGCGGCACAGGGCGGCACAGGGGGCAGGGGAAACGCCTTCTTCAAATCGTCGACCCACCAGACCCCCCGCATGGCCCAGCCCGGCATGGAGGGGGAGACCCTGACCGTTACACTGAACCTGAAGCTCATCGCCGACGTGGGCCTGGTGGGCCTGCCAAATTCCGGAAAGTCCACACTGCTCGGTGCCGTCACAAACGCGAAACCGAAAACAGGGAATTACCCCTTCACCACCCTGACCCCGAACCTGGGGGTAATCCAGCGCGGCGACGGATCATTCTATACCCTGGCGGATATCCCCGGGATTATCGAGGGGGCGCACAGGGGCCTCGGCCTCGGACTATCCTTTCTTCAGCACATCGAGCGGGTCAAGGTGATCCTCTACTGCATGGACGTGACCGGAGAGGAACTCCCCTACACCCTGTCCCTCCTGAGGGATGAATTGAATTCTTATAACCCTGAACTGCTGCGAAAGCCGTACTGTATCGTGCTCACCAAGATCGACCTGGTTGACGAGGATACGGTCATGGAGAAGACGCGCCACCTGAATAATGAAAAGTGCGCAGCCGTATCAGCAGTCGCGAATACCGGCCTCGATACCCTGCTGGAAACAATAGACCAGCTCCTGGAGGAATCCCGTGCCGCGTAAAACCCTTATACAGAAGGTTAAACGGATCGTCGTTAAGGTCGGCACGTCCACCATCACCGACAGCGGAACCATATCAGAGAAGAGAATTGCCGCCATAGTCAGCGACATCTGCTTCCTCATGGAACGGGGATACCAGATAGCGCTGGTCTCTTCCGGTGCCATCGCAGCGGGGGCGGCGGTTCTCTCCCGCAGGGGCAACGGCCTGACCATACCCCAGAAACAGGCCCTCGCAGCCATCGGGCAGACCATCCTCATCAACGAGTATCGGAAGCATTTTTTCAAGCACGGGGTTGAGGTTGGGCAGATTCTCCTCACCGAGGACGATCTTACCAGCAGGCGCCGCTTCCTCAATGCCCGCCACACCTTTAACGAACTCCTGGCCATGGGCGTGGTGCCCATAGTTAACGAAAACGATTCGGTCGTGGTGAAAGAGATCAAGGTGGGTGACAACGACACCCTGTCCGCCCACGTGACGAGCCTCATAGACGCCGACCTCCTGATCCTTCTATCCGACATAGACGGATTCTACTGGGACCTGAACGACACGGAGCCGGTGGAAGAGATCCACAAGGTAACGAAGAACATGTACCTCCGGGCCGGGGATACCTCAAGCGATTTCGGGACCGGTGGCATGGCGACGAAGATCAGGGCCGCTGACCTGATTATCCGGTTCGGTGAGATGATGGTCATCGCCAGCGGCATGGAGAAAAATATCCTCACAAGAATAATGAACGGGGAAAAGATAGGGACCATATTCGTGGGGAAGGACAAGCCCCTGTCGAGCAGGAAGCGGTGGCTCTCCTTGAAATCGGCCAGGGGGACCGTATCCATCGACCCGGGGGCGGTGGAGGCAATAACTTCTCGGAAAAAATCACTCCTGGCAACCGGAATTACCGGTGTTGACGGGGTGTTCGACATGGGCGAAATCGTTGAGCTCCTTGACCATGAGGGGAGGCCGGTTGGAAAGGGAATCGTGAACTACAACCACGAGGAACTCACCCTGATAAAAGGGAAGAAGAGCGGCGAAATCAAAGATATCCTCGGCATAGACTACTTTGACGAAGTCATCAATCGGGACGATCTTATCGTCTACTGATGTTCCTGAGGATCGCGTCCATCAGGCCGTCGATGGTGTGGACACCGGCGGTAAAATCAACCCGGAATCCGATTTCCCGGGCCGTGTCTGCCGTAACCGGCCCGATGGCAGCGCATGGAATAGTGCCATAACCGGTCACCCCGAGCCCTTCGAGTATATCCGCGAAATTTTTCACCGTAGAAGAACTGGTAAAGGTGACCAGATCAAAATTCACTTCTTGCAGGAGTTCTGAAACAGCAGGAACGAGGGCAGCGGTTTCCTTGACTGTCCGGTAGACCGTGATATCGTCCACCGAGACGGCCCCCATTTCAAGGAGGGATTTCGACAGGCTGTCCGGGGCTATATCTGCCCTGTAGAGGACGAACGAGCTTCCGGATATTTCTCCCCTGGCATCAAGCTCCTTCGCGATTTCCGTGCTTATGAAACGCTCCGGTATAAAATCAGGGACGATACCGTGAGCCCCGAGGCGGTCAGCTGTGGCCGGTCCGATGGCGCAGATCTTCCGTCCCGCCAGGGCCCTGGAGTCCTTCTTCCGGTCATGGAGAATCTTGAAAAAATGGTCCACCCCGTTGACCGAAGTGAACACAACCCAGTGATACCGGTCGATGGAAGCGATGCTCTTTTCGATTGGGCCCCTGTCGTCCGGGGGGAGTATCGAGATGGCCGGCACCTCGACAACGTCGGCCCCCTGGTCAATAAGCTTTTTGACCAGGTCAGACGCCTGGTCCCTCGATCTGGTAACCACCACCCGTTTGCCGAAAAGGGGGCGGGTCTCGAACCAGCTCAAACGTTCCCTGAGGCGAACAACGTCCCCGACGATAATTATTGACGGGGGGCTGATCTTTTCAGAGGCAACGATTCCGGCGATGGTTTGCAGGGTCCCAATAACGGTCCGCTGGTTTTGGGAGCACCCGTTCTGGATAACGGCAACCGGTGTTTCCCGGTCCCTGCCGTGCTTTACCAGTTCCTGAGCTATGGCGGTGAGATTTTTCACCCCCATGAGGAAGACCAGTGTCTGGACCCCGGTGGCGAGGCGGTCCCAGTGGATGTCGCTCTCCTCCTTGGTCGGGTCCTCGTGGCCGGTGATAAAGGCCACGGTCGAAGCGAGTCCCCGGTGGGTGACCGGGATGCCGGCAAAGGCGGGTACCGCGTAGGCAGAGGAAATGCCGTTGACCACCTCGAAGGGGACACCCTGTTCGGCAAGGTACAGGGCCTCCTCGCCGCCGCGGCCGAAGATGAAGGGATCCCCCCCCTTCAGGCGGACGATTGTTCTCCCCGTCTTCGCCTTCTCCGCCAGGAGCCGGTTGATGTCATCCTGCTCCATGGTGTGGGAGGAGCCGGACTTGCCCACGTATATTTTCTCGCTGCCGGGATCGGCGAAAAGAGGAAGAATCCTGTCGTTCACCAGGTTGTCGTAGATAATGATGTCCGCGCTTTGAATAAGGTCCCTTGCCCGCAGGGTCATCATCTCCGGCCCGCCGGGGCCGGCCCCGACCAGGTACACCATGCCAGTTTTTTCCATCAGGTTCACTCCGGTTTATCCGTAAATCTCTTTCAGAATCTCAGCCGCCCCGGCACCGAGGAGCCGTTCAGCAAGTTCACCGCCGACGTCACGCCAGGATTCGGCAGGGGCAGACAATGTGTCCCGGATTATCCTGGTTCCGTCAAGGGACGCCACGAGACCGTCTACCGTGATGGTGTTCCCGTTAATACGGGCGTAACCTGCTATCGGCACCTGGCACCCGCCCTGGAGGGTGGCGAGAAATTCCCTCTCGGAAGAAATTTCTTTCTCTGAATTATCGTCGTTTATTTTTTCCAGAAGGTTTCGTGCGCGGGAATCGTCCTCCCTGATTTCGATGGCGAGGGAGGCCTGGCCAACGGCCGGGAGCATATACTCAGCCGGTATTATATGGGTGATTTCATCCTCGAGTCCAAGGCGGATAAGCCCGGCCCTGGCGAGGATAATCCCGGTGATATGGCCGCTCTCCCGCATCTTCCGAATCCTGGTCTGGACGTTCCCCCGGATATCGACTATATCTATTTCCGGGTTCCTGGCCATGACCTGTGCCTTCCGCCTGAGGCTGCTCGTGGCGACGATGCCGCCCTTCTCGAGAGAATGGAGTTCCCGCCCGTCCCGGGAGATGAACACGTCCCTGGGATCGAGCCGCCTGGTGACCGCACCGATAACGAGACGTTCCGGGAGTTCCGTGGGCATGTCCTTCATGGAGTGGACCGCCATGTCTATACCCCCACTCAAAAGTTCTTCCTCAAGCTCCCTGGTGAAGAGCCCCTTGTCCCCTATACGCGAGAGGGGGGAGTCGAGGATCCGGTCGCCGGTCGTTTTAATGACGACAATTTCTGTTTCGATATCCGGGTAGAGGGAGGCAAGCTCCCCCCGCACCGATTCGGCCTGGGCCAGGGCGAGGTTGCTCCCCCTGGACCCGATGCGAATTTTTTCCATGGAAACCTTCTTATGAGCAGACACATTCTGCTTCAACGCAAAATGACCGTCCCTGCTGCCCATTTTTCAAATCGGAATCAGGTACGCTGGGTCAGATAATCCCGTTTATCTTGACAGATCAAGCAAGAAATAGGATAAACGCTTTTACCGGCTTCGTAATTATCCGGGCGGGAGATTTTTTTCTGTTTTAGAATCTATTATTATATTAAAGTTCTTGCCAAATAATCGCGCCGGAAGCCATATTTACCGGAGAATCAGGAGTGTTTTATGAGAAGACCGAGGAGGCTGCGGGGATCATCGGTCATACGGGATCTTGTTTCCGAAACGGCAGTTGACACCAGGAAACTGATAATGCCCCATTTCGTTGTCGAGGGGAAGGGAATACGGGAAGAGATCCCCTCCATGCCCGGGATAAACCGGGTCTCCATTGACAACCTCGTCAGGGACGCGGAAACAGATCTCAGGCTCGGGATAAAACCGGTACTCATCTTCGGCATTCCCGCCGAGAAAGACGAACTCGGTTCCGGGGCCTACGCCGATGACGGCATTGTCCAGCAAGCGGTCCGTATTCTTAAAAATGAACTCCCCGAGCTCTACGTGATAACCGATGTCTGCCTGTGCGAATACACCAGCCACGGGCACTGCGGGGTGGTGGATGACGAGTGCGTTCTCAACGAACCGACCCTGGAGCTCCTGGCGAAGACGGCCCTTTCCCAGGTCAGGGCAGGGGCGGACATGGTTGCACCTTCGGACATGATGGACTGCCGTATTCGGGCCATACGGGAGGCCCTTAACGGAAACGGATTTTCCGACACACCCATCATGTCCTACGCGGCGAAATACTCATCCGCCTTTTACGGGCCCTTCAGGGACGCGGCTGACAGCGCCCCGCAGTTCGGGGACCGCCAGACCTACCAGATGGACACGCGAAACGCCCTGGAAGCGATCACCGAGGTTCTCCTTGACATCGATGAGGGGGCTGACATCGTCATGGTGAAGCCGGCCCTGGCGTTCCTCGATGTTATCGCCAGGGTGCGGGATGTCTCAGATCTGCCTCTCT
>CAZEPS010000094.1:0-15222 GCA_964514165.1 uncultured Leptospirales bacterium | reverse complement strand
CGGGCCGAACCGGGAGATCCGCCAGACTGCCGGGCCGCGCGCGAGGCCTTCGACTATCTCGAGATAGGGGCACTGATATCCATCGGGGGTGACGACACCCTGAAGACGGCCAACTATCTCTGGCTCATGGGATTTCCGGTCATCCATATACCGAAGACGATCGACAACGACTACTACGGCATACCGTGGACCTTCGGCTACTGGACAGCCGTTGACATAGCCCAGAAAATACTCCTGAACCTGAAGGCCGACGCCCAGGCCACGGACAGTTTTTACATCGTGGAACTCATGGGGCGGAAGGCGGGATGGATCACCTACGCCTCCGGCATCGCATCCGAGGCGATACTGATGATTTCTGCCGAGGATATCAAGGACGATGAACTCGACCTGGACGACATGTCCGAGCGGATAACTGACATCATCATTTCCCGGGAGAACGACCAGAAGCCCTACGGGGTCATTGCCATCTCTGAAGGGCTGGTGGACAAGCTCCCGGATGAACTGAAGCCGAAGACAAAGGACAAGCACGGCAACATCATATTCAGCGAGGCCAAGATATCCTCCCTCCTCGCGGACAGGGTCAAGGAGATGTACAAGGACAAGACCGGCCTCTCGGTAAAGGTAACCCCGAAACAGGTCGGATACGAGGTTCGCTCCGGGTACCCTTCAGCCTTTGACGTGGTGATGGGGAGCATGCTCGGATACGGGGCCGCCAAGTACTATAACGAGGGGACCTTCGGGGTCATGGTTTCGGTAACGGACAACTTCGACATAAAATGCGTTCCCTTCTCGGAACTTATCGACAGTGAGAGCCTGATGACCAAGCTACGGGACGTGCCCCGGGGGAGCGATTTCTACAACCTGAAAGAACGGCTCCAGTACAAAAACCTGTGGGATTAACCCCGTGAGGGTAATCATCGTCATAACGGCCCTGGCACTGCTCGTCCCCTCCTGCAAAAAGGAGCAGGGAAAAACCAGGGAACTTTCGGAGATCTTCGAAAAAATTTCCGCTGCAGAGACCTACCGGGAAGCGAGCAGTTTCTACACGGAAAATACCCTTGCTGTCGTCGATTCGGCGGTACGGAGGGGGAGGATCGGAAAAGACGAGCGCGTACTTCTCCTCCCGGCCTTCACTTCCGGTGCCAGCTGGGAGGAGCTCGAGAAGAAGGAGTCCCGGGACTCAGCGGTCATCAGGATACGGTTCACGGAACACCCGGTAGAAAACATGCGGGGCTACGAGATGTCCATCCGGCTGGTTCGGGAAGACGGGTCCTGGAAGATAGACCTGGCCAAAGAGCTGAACGAATCACTTCAGTCCGGGAGCAGGGACGCCCCCGAAGCCTATCTGAACCGCCTGACAGAGCCCTAGGGCCGCAATACAATCGGCTTTGGCTCTAATAGAAAGAGAGCCCCATGTTGAGGATAATGTCCTGAAGCAGCTCTTCAGCCTCTTCGTTACCGGGGAAGATCTCCTGGAAATTCAGGCACGCGATGAATGCCATGTAGAGTGAGCCGGCCTCAATATAGAGGTTGATAAGGTTGAAATGTATCTCTTCGATCTCGGTGTTCAGCTCCAGGGACCTGTTGTAGTAGTATATGGCGCACTCGTATTCGCCGATCTCCCAGCAGACCCCTGCCAGGTTCGCGAAGGTTACCGGGTCATCGGGATTGTACCGGGCGGCCCGCATCAGAATCCGCCTCGATTCCTCGAGCTTGCCGAGCTCACAGAGGGTGATGCCGAGCCCGTTCAAAATGTCCGGATCGGTGTTGTCCCTGGACGCCCCCACGCTGAAGAGGTTGAAGGCCTCTTCGTATTTCCCGAGTTCAACATACTCGTAGCCGGTGTCGATAAGAAGGGTCGGGTTGCCGGACAGTTCGGTCAGTTCATCGAAGCCGAGGGGCGCGTCTTTGAGGATGATTGATTTAAGCTGATTATTAGCTCTTCGATTGTCGTTCATTTCAACGGCTGCTGCCGGCAACAGGTATAACGTAAACAAGCTCTCGTATGCATTCAATTCCGTTTAAATTGAATCAAATTTTTCTGTTAACCGGCCACCATGTATGTTTTTGACAATATGTCGTATTAATATATCTGTCAATAATATTTTTTGGCGAAAAAATGCAATATATTTTTCCCAGATGCCTGTTTTATGTGCTGTGCTTCATTGATGAGATCAGGGGTCTCTCAAATGAGATGCCGTAAAATTTACTTGACTGTTCAGGACCAAAAATATTAATTGAAAATTCTAAATTTTTTTTCTGTCTTTATAAGGGTACATCTGGCAGATCTGTTTAGCCCTGATTAATCAAGGCTGAATAAAATGTATACCATAAAACATGCCCGATGGGGAACCCCCTGTTTAATTTATAAAGGTTCCCATAACCAATACCAATACAGTAAATTCGTTAAGGAGTAACGTTAATGCCGAAAGAAAAGATTTTCTGCGCAAATTGTCAGAATTGTATTGTCATACGGCAGTATGAATCTGAACCGGATAGATATGTGCTCAGGGTCAAATGCCTGAAGAAAAAATGGGTCAAGCGATCCGGTGAGGAGAAACTCTACAAGTATTTCACCGTTGCCAGGCGCATCATGGAAGAATGCGACAGTTACGTGGAGTCGGGTGAGCTTTTCCCCTATGTCAAGAACCTGAGAAAAGAACTTCCCATTAAGGATGAAATCTACTCAACCAAGGAACTGTAGGCATGTTTTCTTCTTTCCGGGGAGGAGTACATCCGAGAGAGTACAAGGGGATAACCGAGGAGCTGCCCTTCACCAATTTCTCAGTACCCCATACCTGCTGCATCCCCCTGCAGCAGCACATAGGCGCCCCGGCGAAACCGGTGGTGGAGGCGGGTGACTATGTCTCTGAAGGGCAGCTCATCGGCGAGGCACAGGGACTGGTCAGCGCCAATGTCCACTCCTCCATACCCGGAAAGGTCAGGGAAATAGCAGAGGTCCCCACGGTGTACGGGGGCCAGAAGGCGATTGTTATCGAGGCGGAGGGGGAATTCACCTCCCTGTCAGAAAAGGGGCCGCCGGAAGAATGGCGCGGCCTGTCCAGGGATGCAATGCTCCAGAGGATCCGGGACGCCGGGATCGTCGGTCTCGGTGGCGCGGCCTTTCCGACCGCGGTCAAGCTCTCCCCCCCTCCTGATAAGAAAATCGATACCCTCATTATAAACGGGGCCGAGTGCGAGCCCTACCTGACCGTGGACGACATGCTCATGCAGACCTTCCCCGGGGAGATAATCGAGGGAATTGAGATAACCATGTCTGTCCTCGGGGTTGAGGCGGCCGTGATCGGAATTGAAGACAACAAGAAAGAGGCGGTGTCCATTCTAAAAAAGGCGGTCCGGGACGCCGGAAAGTCCAATGCCATATCGGTCAGGGCCCTGCGGACAAAGTACCCCCAGGGCGCTGAAAAGCAGCTCATATACAGCCTCACCAAAAAGATGGTGCCCTCCGGGGGGCTTCCCATGGACGTCGGTATCGTGGTCCAGAACGTGGGCACGGTATACGCCATCCGGGATGCGGTCCTCTTCAACAAGCCCCTGTTTGAGCGCTATATAACCGTGTCCGGCTCCCTTATCGACAAGCCGGGGAACTACAAGGTCCGCCTCGGCATGACCATTCGCGATATAATAGAAGAATGCGGGGGCCTGAAGGACGATCCGGCCAAGGTCATTATCGGCGGGCCCATGTGCGGTATCAGCGTCTTTTCCATGGACGTGCCCGTGGTAAAAGGGACCTCCGGGATACTCTTTCTCTCTGAAAAGGATATTAGCCTGGAGGATTATTCCCCCTGTATCCGGTGCGGACGCTGCGTCATGGCATGCCCCGTCAACATGGTACCCTGTGATATCGGGGACGCGGTCGAGATGAACAGGCTCGACCTGGTTGAAAATCTCAACCCCTATGACTGCATCATGTGCGGGTCCTGCAGCTACATCTGTCCGGCGAACAGGCCCCTGAGCCACTTTATAAAAATAGCCCAGACAAGGCTGAAGAAAAAATGACAAACGAAGCAGATAAGGAAAACGGCAAAAAAAAGGATCTCCTCAGGATTTCGAACCCGCCGCACCTGAAATCAGAGAGCTCGGTAACCGGTATCATGTGGATGGTGGTCCTGGCGCTGATGCCGGCGGCCGTCTATTCTGTCTTTATCTTCGGGCTCCACGCCCTTATCGTTATGGGTGCAGCGGTCGCGGCTGCCGTGGCCGCCGAGGCGCTCTTCCAGTTCATAATGAAGAAAAGGGTCACGGTCACGGACGGTTCCGCGGTAATTACCGGGCTCCTCGTGGCTATGAACGTCCCCCCGGATTCACCGGCGTGGATGTCGGTCATCGGGTCATTCTTCGCCGTGATTATCGTGAAACAGGTCTTCGGGGGCCTCGGGTACAACATATTCAACCCGGCCCTGGGGGCCCGGGCTTTCCTCATGGCCTCGTGGCCCGTGTACATGACCACGAAGTGGCACAATTTTTCCGAAGACAACGTCCTGGCTCAGGGCATCCGGAACACCATTGACCTGCCTGACCGGGCCTTTGACGCGGTGACCGGATCCACTCCCCTGGGGGTGATAAAGGAGGCCCCAAAGTTTCTGGCTGAATACAACCTCTCGTTTTCCGATATCCAGGAGCTGGTTCTCTCCCGGGAGATGTTCCAGTCCCTCTTTTTCGGCAATATCGGGGGATGCATCGGCGAGACCTCGGTGGTCATGCTTCTCATCGGTGGTATATTTCTCCTCGCGCGGCGGGTAATCACCTGGCATATCCCGGTCACCTATATCGGCACGGTGGCGGCCCTGGCGTACGTCTATTATCTCATCATCGGTTCTCCCCCTGCCCATCTCATGGCCCTCTTTCACACCCTGTCTGGCGGGCTCTTTCTCGGTGCCTTTTTCATGGCAACCGACATGGTGACGTCTCCGGTTTCCCCGAAGGGGATGATTATCTTCGGCATCGGGTGCGGCGTCATAACCTTCGTGATACGAATCTGGGGCGGGTACCCCGAGGGGGTGTCTTATTCGATACTCCTCATGAACGCGGCGGTGCCGATTATCGACAGACTGACAAAACCGAAGGTATTCGGGACATAGGGGCAGACCATGAATTTCGTCGTGAAACCAGCCATAATCCTCGCCCTGGTCACCCTGATTGCCGCTGCCGTGCTCTCCCAGGTAAAGCGGATTACCTATCCGAATATACTCCAGCAGCAGAAAGAGAAGCAGAACCAGGCCCTCTCCCTGGTACTGCCGGGATACAGGGTGGGCGACAAGAAAGATGTGACCGTTGACGGGGAGGATTTCACCTACTGGCCCGCCGGGAAAGAGACCGGGGATGGGTTAACCGAGGGGTACGCCTTCGTGTCGAGCGCCCCCGGTTACAGCGGCGACATCAGGGTCATGGTCGGCGTTGACCGTGAAGGGAACATCCTGGGCCTCTCCATACTGCAGCAGACCGAAACCCCGGGCCTCGGGGCCCGGTGTGAAGAGGTGGCCAGCGCCCGCACGTTCCTGGATATTTTCACCGGGGGTGAAACAGAAGAAGAGGACACGGTCCCCTGGTTTCAGAAGCAGTTCGCCGGCTTAGACGCTGCCGAAAAGATCAAGATTCTCCAGAAAGGGGACTGGAAGCCGGCCATGAGCGGCGAGCTCCGGGAGCAGAACGCCATCACCTCCCTCACAGGAGCGACCATTACGTCCCGGGCGGTCATAGACGCCGTGAAAAAGGGGGTCGCGAAACTCGGGCAGGCGGTCCCCCTTGAATTTGAAGAGAAGACTGATGAAAATACTACGGAGGCCATTCAATGAACTACTGGCAGGAATTCTCCAAGGGAATCTGGCGGAGAAACCCGATCCTCGTACTCGGAATCGGAATCTGCCCCACCCTGGCGGTGACGACCTCGGTATCGAACGCCCTCTGGATGACCCTGGCGACCTCCTTCGTGCTGATCAGCTCAAACATCCTCGTGTCGCTTATAAAGAACATTGTGCCGAACCATATCCGGATCCCCATATTCATCACCATTATCGCCACCTTCGTGACCGTTGTTGAACTGACCCTGAACGCCTTTCAGCCTGACGTGTACAAGGCCCTGGGCATATTCATCCCCCTTATCGTGGTCAACTGCATGATTCTCGGCAGGGCCGAGGAGTTCGCGTCGAGAAACGGACTCGGCGCCTCGATCATCGACGGCCTCGGCATGGGCCTCGGCTTCGGTTTCGCCCTTACGGTCCTCGCCTTCTTCCGTGAGACACTGGGGGCCAACAAGCTCTTCGGCCTGACCCTGATTCCGGGCATGGAGCCGTCCACAGCCATGATCCTGCCCCCCGGCGCCTTCATCACCCTGGGGCTGATGCTCTGGGGAATGAACGTGATTAACTCTCGCAGGAACAGGGGGTGAGCCGTGGAACTCAAGGTACTCTTCACCATACTCATAGCGACCATATTCATTAACAACTACGTCCTCTCCCAGATGCTCGGGCTCTGCCCCTTTCTCGGGGTCTCCAAGAAGCTCGATTCCGCCATCGGCATGGGGCTGGCGGTTATCTTCGTCATGACCATGGCGTCGTTCATTACCTATCTCATCTACAAGTACGTACTGGCGCCCTTCGACATCACCTTTCTCCGGACCATATCGTTCATCCTGGTCATTGCCTCCCTGGTGCAGCTCGTGGAGATGATCATCGAGAAGTTTTCCCCCGCCCTGTACCAGGCATTGGGGATATTTCTTCCCCTCATCACCACCAACTGCGCCGTGCTCGGTGTCGCCGTTCTGAACATTAACGCGGGCTTCATGGACGTGAACATGGGGCTCCTGAAATCGGTTGTCCAGGGGTTCGGGGCGGGCATAGGTTTCACCCTGGCCCTGGTCCTCCTGGCCGGGATTCGTGAGCGCCTGGAACTGGCTGATCTGCCGGAGGAACTGAAGGGGCTTCCCATAACCTTCGTGACAGCGGGGCTCCTGGCCCTGGCGTTCCTCGGCTTTTCCGGGATGTCCATCTAGGTATTTTCATGGAAATATCGAATCCCACCGTCAAGCTCCTGGCCGTAACCCCTGACGCGGAAAAGCTGATCGAGGAGGCGGGAAGGACCTGTTACCTCTCCCTGGACCGGATTACCGACGACAGCGAGAGGAATTTCATACGGCGGTGCATCCAGAGGGGCCACCATTCCATCCTCGAGCACGCCTCCGCCACGTTTCGAATTCTCGGGGCATCGCGGGTCTTCACCCACCAGCTCGTACGCCACCGCCTGGCCAGCTTTTCCCAGCAGTCCCAGCGGTACGTCAACGAGCGTGAATTCAGCTACGTCATCCCCCCTGAAATTGAGGGGAACGCCGAGGCAGCGGTTCTCTTCAGAGAGTTTATCGAAACCGCGAGAAGGGCCTACCAGGGCCTGAGAGATCTTGGAATAAAGAAAGAGGACGCCAGGTTCGTTCTCCCGAACGCCCTGGAGAGTCAGATTGTCTTCAGCGCCAATTTCAGGGAATTCCGGACCATCTTTTCCCTGCGCCTCGAAAAGGGGGCCCAGTGGGAGATACGGAGGGTCTGCCTCCTGATGCTCAGGGAACTGCAGAAAAAAGCCCCGTCGGTTTTCGGTGATTTCATGATTAACGATGAGAATATGACAGCGGAATCGGAATTCCGCGGGCTGACTACTTGAGGGCGATGTTCATCTCGAGCTGACCCATGGGGCTGTAGAGGTTGATCCCGAGGGTCGTCTGCTTAATCATGGTGATGGTGAAGTCTTTTCCCTCAACCACTGTCGGGGTTGTTATCTCGATTCTCTTTCCGGACGTGGCGAAAAGGTTCATGGCGTTCCCGGTAATCATGTTGGCAAGTTCCCCGACGATGTCCTTGTATTCGTGCTTAATCTGTTCCTCGGAGAGCCCCGGGGCCAGGATGTCAGCTATTTTCGCCACCATGTTGTAACCCATGCTGTAGACGACTTCCCCGGTTACGGCCCCGGTTATGCCGATGATAATGGATACGTCCAGGGAGGGGATGGGGCTTTCCTTAATAACGAGTTTTCCCCTGCGAAGGTCGACGTTCATGATCTGTTTGAATACAGCACTCGCAGCTTCCAGAAAAGGATTCACAAATTCCGCGTTAATGTTCATTATGCTCTCATTCCCCTGTCATTTTGTTCACGATTAAGCCTTTGATCGTTACGGTATGAAACTGTATGGTTTAATGGATAACGTATTACATATACAATTATACGATTTATAGATCAATTAGTTTTCATTATTATTTAAAATTTTTATGAGACACCGTCATTCTATCCCTGCTGTTATTGATGTCGAAGCACTAATCCCCCGTTGCTTTCGGCAGCCGGGGGATATTTTCCGAATGCTGTAAGCTGCGAGACATCTCAAGAAATAATTACTGACCAGTCTTCAGGTTTTTCACTATGCGGGCTTCCTCGGTGATTTTTCTCATGAGATTACTGTAAAGCATGGAAAAGCTCCGCTCCCGCAGCCTGTTTTCAAGGCCCGCCAGTTCGGAGGGATCAGGGGATTCTTCGACGATATTTTTAACCAGTGGTGTAAAAATATACAGGGTGGTGGCGGTCTCGATTACCCTGGAGGCCTGGCCAGTTTCAATGGCGAAAAAATCCTCCAGAAATACATTTGAAGTGGTTATGCTTGTAAGGGGAATCCTTTCGCTGCCGGTGCCTATGAGGTTTTCCCCGATCTTCTGGGCCGTGGAAACGGAGACCCTTCCGTTCATAAGGGATGCCGCCCTCGTGAAGGATCCTCCCTCTTTGGAGACGTCATTTATCGATTTCACGAATTCATTCTTCAATTTCTCGAACCGATCCTTCTCAAGCTTTTTTTTGATTCGCTCCCGGTCCGTTTTCGGATCCTTAATTTCTTTTTTGTTCCTGTTCAACTCTTCGGTTATTTCAGCCTCGGTAACGGCTATCCTGTTTTTGAAGCGCTTTCTCAGGTCGTTCATGGACACCGAGGCGTAGCGAATCTGTATGGTGGAATTTTCAGCTATGTATTCAAACCGCAGATCCGATGAGGCGACCACTGATCCGAGCATTATGTATTGCATTAAATCGGTTCGGACCAGTTCGTTCCCTCTTTCACTGGTGAACTTGGCCAGGCTCTGCCGCTCAAGCCTCAAAATCTCCTGCAAAAGCCGGGGATTGTCCCACTTTTTGACCGACTGCTGGAAGGAATAATCCCCCCGGGGGTTGTTCAATATGGCCTGCCGGGACTGTTCAATGTAGTTGTTTATATTTTCAACCAGGCGGTCATCGGACACGGTGAATCCCTCCTTTTCGGCAAGCTGGAGCAAAAGAATATCCTGTATGAAGCGGTTAAAGGCGTAATCCTGCATCTGTTCATTCTGGAAGTAGGAGGGGAGTCTTCTCAGATAGTTCATGAAATCGAACCGGTGGACCTTTTTACCGTTTACGACGGCGATGGTGTTCGGATCCTGGGCCCCACCGAAAAACTGGAAGAGGTCAGCGCCTATGAAGAAGATTATCAGGAGTATGGAAATAAAACCGATGCCTATTATGGCAATGAGCCGTTTCCAGTCGAATTGTTCCTTGGCCATGTCTGTTCCTTTTTGAATGAATTTTCTTAGGATTATTGAAATCGCGGCGGCAATTTGTCAATGATTAATGCCTGACTATTCCTGCCGAAGTTACAGGGAATTGTATCTGGTTCCCGGCCGGTTTCGGGTGGTGGATCAGCGATCCACTATGCTGATTAGTAGGGAAGAAAATGATGAAAAGGCTATTTTTTTTCCGGAGACTCCGCCTCATCTATAAGCATCACGGGAATGCCGTCCCTTACCGGGTATTTTAATCCGCATTCAATGCAGATGAGTTTTTCATTTTTCGTGTCGTATTCAATGTCACCCTTGCATGCGGGGCATGCCAGTATTTCAAGAAGTTTTGTGTCTATCATCGCATAATCCCGTTCTCCTATTTTCTGTATATTCCGATCACAGGGTGTTTCGTCAATAAAAACATTGATTAATCAGTTCTTTTTTTCCCTGTTGATAGGGCTGATCCAGTCGCACCGGGAACAGCGGTAATCGCTGTACCGCTCTTCGCCGTTTACCGACCTTCTGATTCTCGCCATCACGAGAGATTCACAGGATGGACACCGCTTCGCGACCAGTTCGAAATCGTCTGAATTCATATATATCATGGTGTTCTCCGTTTTCATTTTTTCTGCTCAATACGTTGAAATGTAAGGCAATGCCTCGGGAAAATCAAAAAGATATAACTCTTTTAGGAGAATATTTTTTATGGGGACTTCTAAAAACTATGTTTTTGAAGTCCCCTTGTGTGCACAACGTCTGATAAAACCAGCATTTACAATTATAAGGATAATTGTAAATGCTGGTTTTCAGATGTGCCCTTATGTCAATAAAAAAATATTTTTTTCCGATAATAATCAATGGCTCTTTTTTATGTGATTGGATAAAAACGGCGATTAATGAAAATTAATACTTGTAATTATGTCCCATGACCGGAAAATTTTGAAATGGACTTCATCCACCTCCACAACCATTCCGACTATTCGATTCTCGACGGGGCCATAACGACGGACAAGCTCGTGGCCCGGGCCGTTGAATTGAACATGCCGGCAATCGCCCTCACCGATCACGGGAACATGTTCGGTGCCATCGATTTCTACCAGAAGGCCCTGAAGGCCGGCATCACCCCCATCATCGGGGAGGAGTTTTATATCGCCCCGGATTCGCGCCTGAAGAGGGAGCCGGCGAAGAAGAGCGGTGAAGAGGTCTCCCACCACCTGATACTCCTGGCCCTGAACGAGCAGGGCTACCGTAACCTGATAAAACTCTCATCAATAGCTTATACTGAAGGATTTTACTACAAGCCCCGGATAGACATGGGCGTCCTGGCGGAATACTCCGAGGGCCTGGTCTGCTCAACCGCCTGCCTGGCGGGAAACATCCCCTCTCTCATCCTTAAGGGGAAACATAAGGAGGCCCGGGATGTCGCCGGCCGGTACCTTGATATCTTCGGCAAAGAGCGGTTCTATTTCGAACTCCAGTACCACAACATACCGGAACAGCAAACGGTCAATAAAGAGCTCATAAAGATGGCGGCGGAGATGCAGGTCTCCCTCATAGCGACCAACGACGCCCACTACGTCACCAGGGACGACGCCTATTCCCACGAGGTTCTCCTCTGCATCCAGACCGGCAAAACGATGGGTGACAAGGACCGGATGAAATTCCAGACCAGCGAGTTCTATCTCAAGACCCCCCAGGAGATGTACTCCCTCTTTTCAGATTACCCGGACGCCCTGGTGAACACCTGCAAGATATACGAAATGGTAGACCTGAACCTTGAACTCGGAAAGGCCATACTCCCGAATTTTAACGTGCCGGAAGGATACTCCCTGGACACCTATCTCAGGCACCTGGTGTACGAGGGGGCCGGGATTCGTTACCCCGGGTCCGTGCCTGAAGAGGTAAAGAAGCGGATAGAGTACGAGCTCCAGGTCATAACGAACATGAAGTTTCCCGGGTACTTCCTTATCGTGTGGGACTTCATCAAATACGCCCGTGTAAAACGCATACCGGTTGGGCCGGGCCGGGGGTCGGCCGCCGGCTCCATGGTCTCCTACTGCCTCGGGATCACCGCCCTGGATCCACTCAGGTACAACCTCCTGTTCGAGCGTTTCCTCAATCCCGACCGGAACGAGATGCCCGACATGGACCTGGATTTCTGCGCCGACCGGCGGGAAGACGTCATCGACTATGTGAAGAATAAGTACGGCGAGGACCACGTGAGCCAGATCATGGCCTTCAACAAGATGAAGGCGAAACTGGTGGTCAAGGACGTGGCCCGGGCCCTGGACATCCCCTTCTCCCGGGCTAACGAGATAAGCAAGTTCATCGAGGAGAAAACGCTCAAAAAGTCCCTTGAGCGCTCGAAGGAGCTGAAAGAGCTCTATAAGGACGAGGTCGGGAAGGAACTCATCGACATTTCCCTCCGACTGGAAGGGCTGGTAAGGTCGGCCGGGAAGCACGCGGCAGGGGTGGTCATATCCAGGGGGCCCCTGACGGACTACGTCCCCCTCTACAAGGACAAGGACGGGAGCGTCTCCTCCCAGTACGAGAAGGACACCCTTGAGCGGGCTGGCCTCGTAAAAATGGATTTCCTCGGCCTGAAGAACCTGAGCATTATCGACCGGTGCATCAAGCTGATTAGCGAAACCACCGGCGTAAGTATCGACATAGAGAACATCCCCCTTGACGACATGCCCACCTACGAGCTCCTCCAGCGGGCCGACACCAAGGGGGTGTTCCAGCTTGAGAGCAGCGGGATGCAGAACCTGCTCAGGCGCCTCGGCCCCACTACCTTCGAGGACATCATCGCCAGCGTCGCCCTCTACCGACCCGGGCCCCTCGGTTCCGGCATGGCGGACGACTTCATAAAGAGGAAGCGAAACCCGAAGGAGATAAGCTACCCCCATCCGTCCCTTGAGCCGGTCCTGAAAGACACCCTGGGGGTGGTCATCTACCAGGAGCAGGTCATGCTTATCTCCCAGGTCATCGCCGGTTTCAGCCTCCCCGAGGCGGACAAGCTCCGTAAGGCCATGGGGAAAAAGCTCATCGATATCATCAACGAGCTTGAAGAGAAGTTCCTCCGGGGGGCCGAAAAGAACAGGATAGACAGGAAACTGGCAAAGTCCCTTTACGACATGATCAAGAAATTCGGGGAATACGGGTTCAACAAGTCCCACTCGGCGGCCTACGCCCTGGTCACCTACCAGACCGCGTACCTGAAGGCCCACTACCCGATAGAGTACATGACCGCCCTCCTGTCCGCGCAGCCGGACAAGCAGGACGACATCATCCAGTACACCGCCGACGCCAAAAGCTGCGGCATCGAGGTGCTCCCCCCGTCAATCAACCGCTCGTTCTATGACTTCTCCATCGAGGGAAAATCGATCCGCTTCGGGCTCGGCGCCATCAAGGGGATCGGCGAAAAGGCGATAGAGAACATCGTCCAGTCGAGAGAGCGGCACGGCCTTTTCCAGGGCCTGGTCGATTTCCTCGAGAACATCGATCTCTTCGCGGTGAACAAGGGATCCCTCGAGGCATTGATAAAATCCGGCTCCCTGGACGAGCTCCACCGGAACCGGGCCCAGCTCTTCAACTCCGTTGACATTTTGATCGACACGGCCCGAAGGCTACAGGAGGACAGGGCCTCGGGCCAGGGGAACCTCTTCAGCGGGGGGAACGGCGCGGCCGACGATCCGGTATCAGTGGACCTCCCTGACATCGGGGAGTGGGGCGAGAACGAGAAGCTCCACAGCGAGAAAGAGGTCCTGGGACTCTATATATCGGGCCATCCCCTGGCCAAGTACGAGAAGGAGATCCGCCTCTATTCCTCGGAGCCGTTGTCGAAGCTCAACGAGAAATCCAACGGGAAATCTGTTTCCGTTGTGGGGCTCCTCGCCAATGTACAGGTGAAGCGGGCACAGAAAACCGGCAAGCGGTACGCCCTGGGTGTTCTGGAAGACATCGAGGGTTCCATCGAGGTCATTTTCTTTTCGGGCCTCCTCGACAAGAAAGAGGAGTATGTCCTCTCCGCGGAACCGGTCCTGGTGTCAGGCACCATCGAGGCTGAAGGGAACAACGTGAAGATGATCGCCACGGACGTACGCTTTCTCAGGGAGGTGAGGCGGGAGTCGATCTCAGCGATCCACATCAGGCTCAACCCGGTGGGGCTCGACGACCAGATTCTGAAGACCCTGGAGTCGGTATTCGTGCGCCACAAGGGCGACTGCCCGATATATTTCCACGTCATCGAACAGGAAGAGGAAAAGATAATCAAGGCCCACTCCACCTTCAATATCACCCCGTCGGAGGATCTGGTGCGCGATCTCTCCAGCATTATCGGCCAGGAATCCCTCGGGTACTCAATAATGCACTACTAGTCTTCCCTTATGACGTTCTTCTTTATCAGGCTGAATCCGGGCGATTTTGACAAAACGAGATAATTGTCCCTTTTGGCGTGGAACCTGATCTCGGGGTACTGCTTCAGTTCCTTTGAGAGGAGCCCGGCCATGGACATGGGCGTTGCCCCGTCGACCCTGCTCTCATCATCGAGGTGTATGTCGATCCGCTCATGGGGAGTGAAGTCGCGCTCACCGGACAGGCCCCCGGTTATGGCGCGGGTCAGCTTTTTCGACACCTCCAGGTGGGTCCGGTTGGTCCAGGAACCCTGGACGTAAAAGGCCCCGGGAAAGAACTTTTCGTATTCAGGGGAACCACCCGGCTCCAGGGTCCCGTCCACGTAGACCCGGTTCTCGTCGAGGCGGTAGATGACCCGGGCCGCCTCGTAGTTCGTTGAATCAAGGGACGACCCGGCGGACTTTATCCGGTCAAGGTTCTCCCTGTTTTTGAGGGCCGTCAGGCGCCGTTTCAGCTCCTCGATGAATTCCCCGGGCTGCGGGCTGCGATCCATGCAGTCCACGGTGAACCGGCTGCTGAATGAGTACAGGTCTTTCTTGTATTCGTGAAGGAGTTTGTTCACCTTCGGGTCTTTCATGACAAAGAGTTCCAGGAGGGTTAGTGGTTTCCTGGTCAGGTCTTTCATGTATTCGAGATCGTTCGCGTCCGCGAGGAGGAGTATGTTCGACCTGAGGTTTTTGTACCGGATGCTCTTCGACAGGACGATGAGGGTGAAGAGGATGGTCTTGAAAAACATGAGCCTGTCCGGGTCCTTCTGGTCACCGAGGCCGGAATCGATGCGGGCGTCCAGGATTATGGCGTAGGGGTATCCCCTGGTCTCGATGAACTTTTTCAGCTCCTCCCTGATGAACGAGGTCTTTCCCGATGACCGTATCTGGCTTCGTATTATGGAGAGGGAATGGAGGTTCAGCTGGTCCGTTGCCAGGGCGAGGCCGTACTCCTCCAGGGCCTCCCGTGCCGGCTGGACCAGTTCATTCGATTCCGTTATCAGTATTACCTTGTCCGATACCTGAATTGCCATGGTGTACCGTGTCGGTGGAATGTTTACACAGTCATTAAAATATACACAAACCGTTAGCGCAATCATATAAAATTTCATATCCTGTTTTTGTGGGGAATTACCTGGAACCTATCTCAAAAATACTTAACACAAGTTGAATATTTTACTGTCATTGCGAGGCTATCTATGATAGTTGAAGCAATCTCACTAATTTGTTACATATATCAT
>CAZEPS010000093.1:0-15238 GCA_964514165.1 uncultured Leptospirales bacterium | reverse complement strand
CTTGACAGGCCGACTGACGACGAAAACCGGGGGGCAATGGACATAAGCAACGGTTCATACAACCCGGAGAAGATGTACGAGCAGGGGGAACAGGAACAGGCGATCCAGAGGGCGATTAACTCCCTTCCCCGGGACCAGAAGATTTTGGTTGTGCTCCGGGACATTGAAGGAAAAGCTTACGAGGAGATTGTTGAAATCACCGGAATCAAGCTCGGCACGGTAAAATCAAAACTGGCCCGTGCCAGGCACTTTCTCAGGAACGAATTGAAGGGAACCATCTAAAATGGAATGCAGGGACATACATGACAGACTATACGATTATGCCGCAAGGCTACTCGGGCCCGGCGAATCTTCAGCTGTTGAGAGCCACTGCAAAAATTGCAGGGACTGCAGGGAGGAACTCAAAGAGATCCGCGGCTACATGAAGGCCATGTCAAACATGCCGGCCGTGAAGGCCCCTGATCGGTTTCTTTCGTCGGTAAAGGAGCGCATGGAGGAAAAGAACACCCTGGACAAGCTCATACGGTTCCTCTTCTACCCATTGAAGCTGAAAATTCCCCTCGAGGCTGCCGGTGTCATCGGTATTGCCGTTATCGTTTTGGTTCTGTACAAGCCGGTGGATTATCTTCGCTCCCCCGACACCGTAATATACGAAGAAGAATACGCCGATAAAACTGTACCCGGGGTTGAAAAAGATCGGTTCGATAAGGAAACCGCTCCTGAAGTCACCGGGGACACCCTGGTTTCCAGGGGGGATGACCGTGTCCGTGAGCCGGAAAGGTATCGTGAAGAGGACATGCTTTCTGACAGCGGTGAAATGCCCGTGGTGGGAGAGGCCCCCGGGGACGCGTACCTAAAAGAAAAGAGTGCCCCTGAAGAAACTGTCGCTTCCCCGGCTGAAGAGAAACCGGGGATGGTTACCGTCACCCTGGTCCCCCATAAAGATGAATACGCCGGGGCTTCACAGGCAAAGGCGTTAAAGAAAGAGTCCATGTCCGCCCGGTTTGACAGCCCTGACAGAAAGCTCGACACCGTGAAACAGGCGGCTGAAAAATTCAACGGCAGAATAGCAGAGAGCTCTTTTGATCAGGACGGGAACGTCGAGATCATTACCGTTGAAATTCCGGCGGCCCGGTATGAAACGTTCCTTGCGGAGCTTAAAAAGATCGGCACTGTTGTTGATGGTGAAAAATCATTGAATGTTGAGAACAGGGAGCGGTTGAGGCTCAGGCTCAGGATTCTGCATTAACCATCCCTCTTTTCCGCCATGGCCCGGTCAATTTCCCTCTGCAATTCTTTTCTTCTGGCCAGGTCCCGGTTCATCCGTTCATTGAAACATTCCGCGGCTGTCTGAAAGGAAAAGGCGAGGAGTTCCACAAAGACACCCTCTTTCATGTTGTCGCCAAGCAGGCGTTTGCCGTTAAATTTTTTCGTCAGCTCGCTCGAATTCTCAAAACCGAGTATTATGCAGTCATGGTACGGGAGGGGCCTCCCCTGCTCCTCTTCGCCGACAGGCACATCCCTTGTTTTTATCGGGTGATGGACAGGTTTCTGATCCTTCTTATTTGAAGTGTTGAAGATCCAGGTCTTGTGAAGGTCGTAGAAAAACTGCAGATCCCTTCCGATGTTGTAGAAGAAGTCCCCCAGGTCACGGACGAAATTACCGACGTGGGCCATGGTGTTGATCTGGCCGGACATTATCTTTTTTACTTCGGCCCAGGTTATCGCCAGGGTCGGGTTGCTGCTCCTGAAATAGTGCATCTCGTTGAGTATGTTGTTCAGCACGGCGAGGTCGTCTTCAAAAAAATTCGGGGAGAAAACGCTCCCCTCTAATTCGTTCCTTCCCGGATCACGAAAGTAAATGACCGACCCCTCAATGAGGGGTATAAAGGCGTTGTTGAAATAATTAACCAGGCCGTCCAGGTAGTTGAAAAAGTTGTCCGTGTACATAAGACGGACGTTGTAGTGCTTCTTGTCGATGTTTTTCCACTGCTCCTCCGCAGACCTGATGAGAATGTTCTGTCCCTTGAATTCCATTTTAATCATCTGGTTCATGGTTTCATAAGGTGCCATCTCGTCCCTCAGGGCGTTGACAACATCCATGCGGCGGGACTCGAGATCCTTCCCGACCTTTTTCAGGTAGTCTTCGCTGTAGTCCCATTTTTCGTAACTCACCGCCGGGGGCTGAATCCCGTAATACAGAATGACGTCGTCCTTCTTCATGGGCCGCTGGAACACCAGGACCTCGGCGGCGGTCAAAAGGAGGTCTTCCAGGGACTGGATGGTATAGTCTTTTTTCAGCTTTATGGACAGGGGGCTTTTGTCCATCTCTCCTGCCGAGAAGAAGGTCCTCATGGTGAGCATGAAGTCATACACTGCCTTTTCCCTGGCCAGGTTCCCCTTCTCTTTCTGTTTCCTGGCGGCATCGGTGTCCCTGTCTCCGGTCTCTTCCTTGGCGAGGTCCGGCATCTCCCGGAGCTTGTTCTCAAGCTGCAGGAGGGTTCCCTCTTTTTCCTTCGGATCGATCTTCTGGAATGAAAGAAAGTTCATCACGTAGGAACTTATCTCCCGGTCGAAATGCTGGCGCTCCATCCACTTGATATCAGCATACCGGTGCCGCACCAGGGGCGTGTCAAGGAGCCATTTCCGGACAAGGCGGAGATAGTTGAAGTGGGTCGGGTCCTCTATCTTCTCGTCATCAAGGATTGCAAGAATGGCGGCGGAGAGGCGCTCCAGCAGTGAATCCTGGGTGTCGGCGAGAAGCGCGAAAGCGCGGATAAGGCGCTTCGATGGTATAAGCCGTTTCCGTATCCCGATACCGAACCGGTTGTTTCGATGAACCAGGTAACGACGCTTGAAGAGCTTCAGACGGCGGTAATTTCCGGTCAGGCGTTCCAGGTAATAGGCGGTCTCCGTGGGGCTGAAATAATCGCTGTAAATAACTGATTTTTTTTCATCAACCTTTTCAGTATCGGTGTCATTTTTCCTGTTTCCCGTTCTCGAAGAATCTTTGCCGCCGTTTCTCTCGACCCTCCGGTTACGGGAGACTTTCTTGTCAGGACACTTCTGTATAAGTTCTATTACCGCACGGTACCGCTCCTGGTGATGAATGGTCGGATCGTTCATCAGGCTCTTTACCACGTCCATGCGGGCCTCGGGTATCTCCCTGCTGTTAAGGAGAATATTAACCCTTCGCTCAAGGCTCTTCAGGCTTGTGTCTTTTGCCATAGCATTGAAATGCTCCCTGCATACATGAAAGAGTCAAGAAAAAAACAGTGTCTATTCTCTTTCAAATATGTTCAAAAATGGAGTTTCCTGTAATAATTATCAGAAGTTATCTCAAAAATAGTTGTCATTGCTTCGGCTATCATAGATAACCTCGCAATGACAGTTTATCATGCATCAGTATTGAGTATTTTTGAGAGAGGTTATAGAGATTTCCTATAGTAAATACGATATATTTAAAACACTTCGGGCTCGTATTGCTTTTTTTATTGATTCCCCAGCCGGTTTATCCATAATAGTGACAGGATGATAATTGGGCAGTTGATTGGCATATGTTTGGCAGAGATAAAAAAATAAAGGCACACGCTGAAGCTGTAAAGCGGGAAAACCTGGTCCTGAAGGAACGGCTCTCCGAGCTGGAGAAGGGGCGCCTCAGGGCGCGTGAAGCCGAAATAAAAAACCGTTCCCTTGAGAGGCTCATCGAGATCAACACCTTCATAACCAACAGCCTGAATAAGAAAGAGGTGCTCCAGAGGATACTCTCCCAGATAAAGAAGCTCCTGGACTGTGAAAGGAGCAGCATCCTCCTGGTTGATCGTGAGGCCAACCAGCTCAGGTTTGCCTTTCTCAGCAGGGAGGAGGAGGGAAAGCTCCTACAGGACGAGGGGCTCGGCATGGGAGAAGGGATCGCCGGCACCGTGTGGATGAACGGGAACCCGGTCATGATAAACGACGCCCAGAACGATCCCCGGTTCCTGAGCAGGGTCGACAAAAAATCTAATGTAGAGACCAGGACCATTCTGGCGGTACCCCTTACCGTTAACGGTGTTATAATCGGGGTCATCGAGGCGATAAACAAGAATGACCGGATATTCACCCCCTTTGATCTGAAGATACTCCAGTACATTTCTACCCAGTCCGCGATCGCCATCAAGAACGCCGATCTCTACGATATGGCAATCACCGACGGGATGACCAGGCTTTTTATCCACAAGTATTTCCGGGAGCGGCTGGCGGAGGAGTGGAACAGGTCTTACCGGAACAATCGGGACCTCTCCCTGGTGATGTTCGATATCGACAGGTTTAAGGACTTTAACGATACCTACGGCCACCAGGCCGGAGACAGGGTCATCGTGGAACTCGCGAAAATTTTGAAGGAGAACAGCAGGTCAGTGGATATACCGTGCCGCTACGGGGGGGAGGAGTTCGTCATTATCCTTCCCGAGACATCCCGGGAGCAGGCCATGGTCGTTGTAGAGAGAATCAGGACAGTTGTTGAAGAAAAGAAGATATACCACGAGGACAAGACCCTGACAATGACCGTATCCTGCGGCGTTGCCACCATTCCTGACCTTGCACCAAAGAGCATTGACGATTTCATTAACATGGCCGACAGAGCCCTCTACGCCTCAAAGGAAAACGGGAGGAACCGGGTAACCTATTACACTTCCCGGTGATGGAACTAAATCTGTCTTGACCTCTCCGGGCCACGGTGATAAGAGCGTCAGAAGGATCCGCACCCGGCATAAATCCGGTACTTAATATAAACGACATACGGGCACTATGAAATCCCTTGAGCAAAAAACACTTATTTTTACAGCCGCACTCCTAATCGGAACCGCGTTCGCGTATGCAGTTCTCTACTTCAATTATTTTGAAGCACCGACCGCTGATTTTATCGGCAACATTCGGCCCCAGGTTCTCGATTATCTTGAGGGAAACTTCCCGGGGGAACGGCTTAAAATACTGCCGGTCTATCCCCTCATGGTGGCAATGGCCGTGAATTTCGCTGCCCCCCGGGGGGGGGATCCGGTTTACTCCGCTGCGATCGGCCTCAACCTGGCCCTTTTTATCCCCTACCTGATGGTAACATTTTTTATCTACCGGCGTTTTCTTCCCTCCTGGGCCTCACTCGGGGCTCTGCTGTATCTTTCAGCCAATATTTACACAATATATACGGCGGTAAACTCGGAGCTTGAAATGGCCCTCTCCCTGTTTATCGTTTGTACCATGTACCTGGCCCTTAGAGACTCACCCCTTGCCTTTATACCGGCATTCCTCGGGGCGGCCACGAAGTGGGACTCGGTATTTACCGTTCCGGCGGCCATGTTCCGGGGGTTCTTCATCCGGAAGAAACGCATCCGTACCCTGGTTCTCGGGGCGATTGCCAGTACCGGCGCCGTGTTCTGGTTCTTTCTCAGCCTTGCCAGGGCGCGGGGGGGGAGCCCCTATGTGGGGGAGATCATAAACCGGGGGCCGAACGTCTACCGATACCTGATCGACTGTTTTCTGACACTTTCCGGAATCATTCCCTGGATGGGGAAAAAATCCCTTGAAGTAAACCCGGTATTGATGAATGCCGGCATCTATACAATCATGTTTCTATTCGGTACCCTGGTACTGGTCTCCCTGGTTTGGGGGTTTGCTATCGTCATAAGAAAAAAACGCGACGAATACGCTCCCCTGCTGGTGTTCTTCGCCGGTTTCCTCGCGATACACCTTGTTTATCAGAACACCAAGGCCCGGTATGTCCTTCCGATTCTATGGTTTCTCGTCCTGGTCATGTTTACCGGCTTCTCGGAGGGCGTTGTTCCCTTGATTCAAAGAAGCAGGGAGCGGATTTCCGGTGTACTGGGTGCCGCTGCCGGGGCATTTTTCGCTGTCATTTCAGTACTCCTTCTCTTTCAGCAGGTATTCATGGCGGTGAGAGAACTCCCTTCCCATCTGCTCCTGGTAATCGCTGTCTTCTTCTTTATTCTGGTCATTGTAATTCTGACATCCAAATTGAACAGCAGAATCCTCCTTGTTAACACTATCCTTTTCGCGGGAATCCTGATTACTTCGTCTGTGACGTACGGGAAGGCTACCATGGACCATTACAGCCTCCGGAGGGTGGAGTTTAAAAAGGCGGCCCACTGGTACCGTGATAATTATCGTGAGGGAGACCGGATGCTCATCTCAGACGTTATTGTGCCCATGTACTATACCGGTTTCACCATGGACCGGTTCTACAGCCCCTACTTTCTGAAAAGCGAAACATTCAGTGAACTCATTGACGAGCTCAGGGAGAAGAATATTACTCTCGTGTTTGTCGATGACTTCTATACAAAAAGGTTCCGGTACGGCGATAAGAACGCCATTGACCGCAAGGGGGGCCTTTTCCAGGAGGTGAAAGAGAAGAGCGCTTCAACCAGTAGAATCACACTGATCAAGAAATTTAAAACCGGAGAAAACATACAGAGTTATCTATACCGTCTTGAACCGGAATAAGAAATAAACCGGGCAGATATCCTTAATGATTGACATGAAATTGAAGAATACAAATAATCCCCCCCAAAAGGCTAGAGGATACGATGAAATTAATCATACAAATGCCGTGCTATAACGAAGAAGAGACCCTTGCCATAGCCCTGAAGGCCCTGCCGCGAAAGGTCAAGGGATTCACCAAAGTGGAATGGCTTCTCATTGATGACGGAAGCACGGACAGATCAATAGAGGTCGCCCGGAAAAACGGGGTTGACCATATTGTTCATTTCAAGAGAAACAAGGGCCTTGCTGAAGTTTTCATGGGAGGGCTCAACGCGGCCATAGCCCACGGGGCCGACGTAATAGTCAACACCGACGCGGACAATCAGTATAACGCTGACGACATCCCGAAACTGGTCCAGCCGATTCTGGAGGGACGGGCTGATATCGTCATCGGAGCCCGTCCCATATCAGAGACGAAGCATTTTTCATTCACTAAAAAAAATCTACAGAAGTTCGGCAGCTACGTGGTGCGAAGGGTAAGCAAGACTGACATCCCCGACGCGCCGAGCGGGTTCAGGGCCATGAGCCGGGAGGCCGCCCTGAAGCTCAACGTGTTCAACAGCTATACCTATACGCTGGAGACCATTATCCAGGCCGGCCGGAAGAACATGGCCATTACCTGGGTCCCTGTCCGTACGAATGAAGACCTGCGCCCCTCCCGCCTGGTTAAAAGCATTCCGAGTTACATAAAACGTTCAATATTCACGATACTGAGGATTTTTGTCGTGTACGAGCCTTTTCGCTTCTTCGTGCGCATCGGGCTCTTCTTTTTCCTTGTCGGTTTTGGCATCGGGTTAAAGTTCCTGTACCATTTCTTCACCGGTGACGGAGAGGGTCACGTCCAGTCTCTTATACTGGCGAGTATTCTCATGGTCATGGGCTTCCAGTCGGTTCTCGCGGCGTTTATCGTGGACCTCCTCGCGGTAAACAGGAAACTCCTTGAGGACATGCAGTACAGGATTCGAAAGCAGGAGGCCATGGGTAATAGAAAGAAATGACAATGTCAGAGCATCCGGGTGACAAACAGATAATTGAAGAAAGGAAAAGGCGGATCTTCAGCTATAAGACCTTTATCCTTCTTGCTCTTTCTATAATTCTACTTTACTTCCTGATTAAGCAGCTTAAATTCGACGAGACACTGGAAGCGATCCGAAACTCCAATCCATGGATACTTATCGGAGCGTGTTTTATATACTTTCTTTCGAATTTTTTCAAGGCCGTGAGGTTCCGTTCCATTCTCGGGGAATACCGGATCCCCTTTTTCAATCTTTACACCATAACGAGTTACCACAATTTCTTCAACCAGGTTCTCCCGGCAAGGACCGGTGAACTGACCCTGGTCTATTACCTGAGGAAAATCGGGAATACTGAAATCTCCAGGGGGCTCCACTCACTCCTGGTTGTCCGTATATTCGATTTTATTATCATTTCAGCGTTTTTCCTCTGCTCGGTTATCGTGTATTTTGGTTCCCGGGTTTCGATGATCTATGTCTATGTCGGGGTCTTCTTCCTCGTGCTGTCCGTGGTGGTTCTCTTCAATATACAGTGGTTCTTTCTTATGCTGAACAGGGTTATATCAGCCTTTTTCAGAAAATCAGGACTGGACAATACCAGGGCCGGGACTTTCATTATAGAAAAATCCGCTACCCTGGAAAAGGAGTTCACCACCTTTGACAAGAAACGGTATATCCTTCCCCTTACTGTTACAAGCATACTGGTCTGGGCGACGCTGTACACACTCTTTTACGTAACAATCGTAGCCTTCGGCGTACAGATTAATTTTATCCAGTCTGTGGTCGGCTCCACCGGTGGTGTTCTCACTAACGTCCTTCCGATCAACAGTTTCGGGAGTTTCGGCACCCTTGAAGCTGGATGGACCGGCGGTTTTCTCCTGGTCGGCATCTCCGAACAGGACGCCATAATCACCGGTTTCGGGTATCACCTGGTGAGTTTTTCTGCCAGCGCCTTTATCGCCCTGGCATGCAACCTGGTTTACAGAATAAAAGACAGGCAGTAATTTCTCCTTGACTCTATCCTCCATGGATATATGAGCAGTATCGGGATCTGACATGAATATACGCAACTCCATCATAACAGCCATCCGGGCCCTGAAAAAAAACAAACTCCGCACCGCCCTTACCAGCATCGGGATTATCATAGGTGTCCTTTCAGTTATCGCGATGATAGGGGTGGGAAACAGCGCGAGTGTCGCGGTTAAGGACATGGTGCGAACTTTCGGAACAAACGCTATCTCGGTATTCTCCTATGATCGCAGGTTCAGCAAGGAAGAGATCGACGAGATACAGAGCATGGTTCCCCAGATAAAATACATAACCCCGGTCGTAACCTACGATACCGCGTTTTTAAAATACAAGAATCACAACAAGCTGACCCGCTGTTTCGGGGTTACCAATGACTACTTCAAGATACTTGACTGGCAGCTTGAAACGGGGAGCTTTTTTTCCCGGGATGATATCGATTCTGTCGAAAAGGTGGTTCTCATCGGCAGTACGATAAGCGATCTGTTCTTCAGGTTCGAGAACCCTATAGGAAAGGTTATTCTTATTAAGAACGTTCCTTTCAGGGTCATTGGTGTGCTCGAGGAACGGGGAATCGCCCTCTCCGGGAGGGACCAGGATAACCCGGTATTCGTACCCTATACTACCGCCGAGATCAAGCTCCTGGGTGAAAAAGACGCTCACATAATTAATTCATCGGTGGATAGCGAAGATATTCTTGATGGTGCAGAGAAGCAGTTACGCAGGTACATGAAAATGAGGTTCGATCTAGAAGAGTCCCTGAGTTTTCGAATTGTAACCAGTAAAAAACAGCTGGCTGTATATACCCAGATTTCGAACAATCTCCGCCTTCTTCTGACCCTCATAGCAGCTATATCCCTCATCGTTGGCGGTATCGGAATCATGAATATCATGCTTGTATCGGTTAGTGAGCGAACAAGGGAAATAGGTATTCGAATGGCAATCGGGGCCAAATCAAGGGACATCCTGATGCAGTTTCTCATCGAATCGGTGATGCTCAGTTCCCTGGGGGGTGTTACCGGCATTGTCCTCGGACTCGTTATCTATTATCTTATTACCCTGGTAGCAGACTGGCCGTTTATCTTTTCAATATCCTCTATCCTGATTTCCTTTTTCTGCGCTGCAGCAGTTGGTATCATTTTCGGTTTTTTCCCGGCGAGGCAGGCGTCAAAGATGAATCCAATAGATGCCCTGCGTCATGAATAATTGAAATAAAAAATGTTGTATAAATGATACAGGTGTCAGGCTTAGACGAATACATCGTAAAAAAATGCATATAATGATAAAATGATTTTAAATATCTGATCAATTCAGGGGTAATTAATATCATATTTCCAATTTGGCATGAAATTTGCTAAATAATATATTTGTTCACATGCAATAGTGGTTATTCTGCCTCGCGGAAAATAATCATTATCTTGAGGGTTATTGAATGAATGTATCGTTTATGGAAATTTTCGTTGTCCTGGGAAGTTCCATTTTCCTGTGGCTGCTGATAGAGTTTGTTTCCTACCGGTCAAACAAAAAGAAGAACAGGCAGAACTATAAAGAATAAATTCTCTGCCTCCATAACAGAAAAAATAATGTGATCATTACATCTCATATAATCATGAGATATATTTTTTTGATTACTTGATTTTCTATAAAACACAATTATATTGTAGCGATCAAAAGACGATAACTTCAACTTATGAGCGAACAGAAAAAAATCAAGATAGCCCTGTTTACCGACGTTCTCCGGGAAAACCTGGACGGTGTAACCTATACCCTCTACAATATCATAGAGCGGGTCCCGAAAGAGAGGTTTGAGTTTCTATTCATAACCCCCTACCCCCCCTCAGAGGAAGTGACGCTTCCTTTTCCTGTTCTGGTATGCCGCTTTATCAAATTTCCACTCTATTCGGCCTATCCCCTCGCCATCCCGTTCTTCGACAGAAAGTTGAAAAGGGAGCTCGACTCCTTCAAACCGGATATTATACATTTCACGACCCCCGCCTTTCTCGGGTATTACGCGGTAAAATATGCCCGGGAAAACAGGATTCCCCTGGTCGCTACCTATCACACCCATTTTATAACATACGTTGAATACTACTTCAGAAAACTCCCCCCGGTGAAGATATTTTTCCAGGGGGTTGTCCGGAGAATAACCCGCTGGTTTTATTCCAGGTCATATATGACCTTTGTGCCCACCCTGCCGGTTAAAGAGGACCTGGTAAATCTCGGCATCGATGAAGCGAAACTCATGATCTGGGGTCGTGGAATTTCTATGGACATGTACAATCCAAAGTTTCGCGATGAAGAGTACATAAAAGAGTTTGCCGGAAGTGGGCTGAAAATTTTATTCGTGAGCCGCCTGGTCTGGGAAAAGGAGCTCGAGACACTCATCAATGTCTATAAGCACTTTGAAAAGCGGGAAGATGTAAAGTTCATTGTGACCGGAGAAGGGCCGGTCAAGGGCCACTTGATGAAAAAAATGCCCGGGGCCCTGTTTACCGGCAAGCTTATTGATAAAGATCTTGCAAGAATTTACGCTTCATCCGATATATTTCTTTTTCCATCGGTGACGGAAACGTTCGGAAACGTGGTTCTTGAGGCCATGGGGTCCGGGCTTGCGGTGGTCGTCGCTGCCCGTGGGGGGCCGAGAGGAATTGTCAAGGACGGGGTTACCGGTCTGCACGCAGAACCGAAAAACGCGTCCGACTTTTGCAAAAAGATTGAACGCCTTTTGGCTGATACTGAATGCCGAAACAGGTTAAGAAAAAACGCGTACGAATACGCAAAAACCCAGACCTGGGATTCACTTTGCGCCTTGCTCTTTGTTTCATACGAAGACATTGTCAGTGAACATGGGTTTACACGGAATTAATACATGGAAATACCTTCAGAGTTAAAAGAAGTACAGCATCAAAAAGGTAAAAAGCTCAGTCACGCTCTGTTCCGAATCGCCGGTTTTTTTGTCGGTGCGGGCCTTATCGCGTGGTTTGTTTCCCAGTCAAACCTGACCGGCATTGCGGACCAGCTTGGTAAAATAAACTTCAGGTTTTTCTATCTCATCGTCGTAACCTTTACCGCCTACACGATGGTCTCTGTGGCGTGGTACCTTTCATTCTATGAAAAGCCAAAAGGTACATCCATATGGGACCTCTTCGTGATCCGTCTCATCGGCGAAAGCCTGGCGCAGATTAATCCAACCAATATTATTGCCGGTGAAACCCTGAAGGCGGTCCTTTTGCGACGCCGTGGAGTATCATATAAAACAGGAATCGTTTCCCTGACGATTTCCAGGTTTATCATCATGATTTCAGCGGTATCACTGATCCTTATTGGGATTTATATTTTTTTTGACAGCCTTAACCTGGGCGGGAAGAGTTATACGGTCATCGGCATTGTTGTAATCATATCATTTCTTATGGCGATACTCATCGCCCTGCTCAATTCAGGGAAAGGGATTTTTGTCATATTCAGAAAGATGTTTGCTTTTCTCGGTAACCGCATTAAACTCCTGGAAAAACTAAAAACGACAGCCGCCTATATCGGTGAAGTAGACAGGGAACTGGTTCACTTTTACAGGAAAAAAAGGGGGAGCTTTCTGCTCGCGTTCGTGCTTTCATTCCTGCACTGGGTTGCCGGCGGTGTTGAATTTTACATTATTTTGAAACTGCTCAACCTGGAGGTTCCACTCATCGCCTGTATCGGGATGGAAGTCGGGGTAATGGTGTTCAAGGCAATGGGAGCGTTCATCCCGGGGCAGATCGGAGTTGAAGAATACGCGAATAAACTCATGCTCGAACTTGTCAACGTATCAGTGGGCGGAATCTGGATTACCGTCTCAATACTGAGAAGGGCGCGCCAGCTCTTCTGGATTCTCGCCGGGTTTATTGCATTTTTTATAATCATTCGTATCAAAAGGGAGCTTCGCGATGGAAATATTGTTTATAACGCATAAGTACCCGCCATCCATTGGAGGGATGGAAAAACAGAGTTTTGAACTCATCAACGGGGTAAAAAAATACCATACGGTGCATACCCTGATATATGATAATAAAACAAGTAAAATCAAATTTCTGCTATCAATTCCCAGAAGGGTGAAAAAGATCCTAAAGGAAAATCCAGGAATCAGTATCATTCATCTAAATGACGGGCTCCTTGCCCTGTTTTCCCTGGCAATAAAGCGGTTCTCCAAAAGACCGCTTCTGGTGACACTGCACGGCCTGGATGTCGTTTTCCCGAACAAAATATTTCAAAAATGGGTCATGGAGAAATTCCAGATTCTCGACGGGGTTATCGCGGTAAGCCAGGCAACCGCCCTGGAATGCCTGAAACGGGGTTTTGATCCCAAGAAAGTGTTCGTTGTGCGAAACGGGGTTGACACGGACCTGAGCAACGTGTACAGGAAATTCGGCTTCAGGAGCGAACTTGAGAAGAAGATAGGAATTTCCCTTGGCGATAAAAAAATTCTCGTGTCCGTAGGCAGGAGCGTCAGGAGGAAGGGGTTCTCATGGTTCGTCAACAGGGTCCTGCCGAATCTTGACAAGGACGTGGTCTATCTCATCATCGGTCCGACGAATCCGCATATCAGGAAAATCCATTTTCTTTTGAGCATCCTTCCTTCAAAATTTGCCCACCAGATCAGCCTGGCGTTCGGGCTCGGCGTGGACGAAATTGAGATCAACAGGGCACTGAAAAAATCCCACATAAACGGAAGGGCCTTTTATCTCGGGAAACTCCCTTTTGAGGACATGGTGCAGGTGCTCAAGCACTCAGATCTCTTCATCATGCCGAACATCCAGGTAACAGGTGACGCTGAGGGTTTCGGTCTCGTGGCACTGGAAGCCTCCATATGCGGTCTTCCGGTACTCGCCTCTGCTATTGAGGGGATCACCTGCGCGGTCATAGACGGTGAGAACGGGTTCCTTGTTCCCCCGGAGCAGGAAGAGGTGTGGATAGATAAAATCCAGTCACTTCTTTCAGATACGGAATCTTTAAAAGTATTCGGCGAAGCGGCAAAGCATTATACTATTTCAAACTACAAATGGGAGCGTATGGTTGGCGGTTATATAAGCGTATTCAAGAAATATGACGCCCTGAGATCTGTTGAGTATAACAAACTCTGGGCACTTGACGAAAAGGACGTTTCTGATATTACAGAGCGGATTATGTGGCAGCAGAACGTTATGAAGAAGAACGCCCGGTATATGTGATTCCCTCATGAATGTGTTAAACAGAATAACGGCGAGCAGATACTACCTGCTCTGGATTCTCCTGCTAATAATACTTTTTTCATTTTTACGACTGGTTTATATTAATGCAGACTTGCCCCAGGACCTGACGATATCCGCGTCCATATACACCGACGAAGGCTTTAAGACCTACGGTCCCAGGAACATGGTCCTCTACGGGGAATGGAAATGGACTCAGGTTGATGAATATGAGAACTGGGTCTCCCGGAGCCCGATACCGACCGATGTTTATACCCGCGTATTTCAGGAGTTCGGTATCGGGTTTTCATCAATCCGCATTGTTTCAGCCGTCTTTTCCATCGCCACCATGATACTTCTGTTTCTTTTCACATCGAGGTGTTGCGGAAGGACTGCCGGTGCAGTATCCCTTCTCCTTATGGGAACAAATTTTATTTCAACCATGTTCAGCAGACTCGGGTTTTTTGAACAGCACCTCAACTTTTTCATAATAATGTCTCTTTTCAGTTTTTATGAATTCGGCCGTTCCAAAGCACGGGATCAGAACTCAAATCTATCGGAAAAGCTGGCATACTATTGCTGGAAAATAATTCTTCTCCTTCTCGGCACTGCCGGAATGATTGCGGCGTTTTACACCAAGCGCTCCTTTCTCGTAATCATCGTTGCAATCATTCCGGCAATAGTTTTACTTGTGGCAAAACGTATCGCCGGGACCAGGGCTGCGAGAAGGATGTTTACTGCCATGCTTGCGGGACTGGCTGTTCTGTATCTCCTGCTTGCCCATATCGGAAAATTGCAGTACATCATGAACCTGTTCCTTTCCCTGAAAGTTTTCGGAAAGCCGCTGATAACATATATACCTTTGAAGTCTTTTGATCCGATTCACCTTGCCGCCGGAAAGGGGATGTACATAGAATTCATTTTTCTTCAGCCCATGACTTTTTTAATCGCCTTCCTGTTTGCGTTTTATGTACTATACCGGTTCCTGACGAAGGATGATACCGGGAAAGAGACATCCGCCCTGGACCTCTACCTTGCGTCCTGGCTCCTCTTCGGATTCATCATACTTACCATGATGTCGTACCACCCGGCGCGGTATTACCTGATGCTGCTTGTCCCCCTTGTTGTACTGGCGTCACGATTTATCGCCGGTTTCTCCATAACGGATCTCAAGGGCTTTTTACAGGACCGCCAGCCGGTGTCCCTGAGGGTCGTCATGAACATGTTCGCTGCGGTCGCTGTTCTTTATTCCGGGGTGGTCCTGGTCGTGCATCTCCTCCCGTTCTCACTGAGAAACAGCCTGATGAAATCGATGTACCCTTCATTTATATCAGGGGATTTCACCGACGCTTTGCCGATTATGGCGGGACTCGCACTCTTTGAAATCGCTGCTGTTGTCCTTGTCATACTGTTCAGGACAAAACTGCTAAACCTCCTTTTAAGACCGGGATTCGCCACGGGGATTCT
>CAZEPS010000092.1:14259-15267 GCA_964514165.1 uncultured Leptospirales bacterium | reverse complement strand
AGGAGGAATACCTCATCGCGCTCTTCAAATCGGTGAGCCACGTCATCCACGCGGAGAAACTGCTGGCAAAGCACCAGATACCGTACAAGATCATACCCGTGCCGAAGTCCATCAGCACTGAATGCGGCGTCTGCATACGCTTTCTGACGAATCAGAGGGATTCCATAGTCCGGGCGCTGAATGGGAAAACCGAGATAATTGACATACGGCCGCTGTAAAGATTAAGGGAACCTCTATTAATTAAACAGAAGGTTCCTTTTTGGGTACATATTTTATGTAACTTTCTTTGTAACTATTCAGCAATTGCTGAGTAGATACCTTATTTTTCATGATTCAGCAAATACTTATTACTGACAGGGGACAGGAAATTCTTGGAATAACAACCTGAAAAAAACTTTATACACCTCCATACTTTTCTGTAAACAGCTTTTCTGCTGCAAAGGTGCCTATCAGGACGATTTCATCTTGATCCTTAATAACATAGCCTGGGGCAGGGTTGATTTTCATTATACCATTGGTTTTCACTGCTGCAACCGTACATCCTGTGTTCATCCTGATTCCTGAACTGGCGATGGTTTTGCCTCGGAGCCGGGGAGAACTCTTTCTTCTGAAAATATTGAGTCCTTCAGCAAGCATCACTATATTGGCATTTTCCAGATAATTATAGATGGTATTGGCCCCGAGAGCTGAATGGGACATCACAAAATCAGCTCCCGCTCTGTGAAGGGTTGAAACATTGCGGTCAGCCTCAGCCCTGCTGATAATCTGCATGTCCGGCCTCAGGCCCCGGAAGTATCTGGAAAGATAGATGTTAGTATCGTCATCATGGGTCGTTATTATGGCAGCCGGCGACCTGTCTATGCCTGATTTTTTTAAAACGGTAATGTCAGCCGCGTTTCCGGCTATGATTTTTTCTGTCCCGCGAGCGTGTTCTGGAATTTTTTCTACTATTACATAATCAATATTTCTGTCTTCAAGGGCTGAGGCAACCGCTGCTCCGACCCTTCC
>CAZEPS010000092.1:0-14249 GCA_964514165.1 uncultured Leptospirales bacterium | reverse complement strand
ATGATAATAACAGGTTCTGTTGAGGCCTGGTAGATGCACATCATTTCTTCATAATTCATCAGTTGCTCTTCTGAGCCCGCTATGACCATAATCGTAGTCGAAGATAAAACCGTATCAGGCCTGGGTACTGAAAAAATTCCCCTGTCCCATACGCCAACAACAGTGACCTGGGTTATTTCCCGAAGCCTGCTGGCGGCCAGGGTTTTCCCGTCCAAAGGAGTGCCTGTTACCGGGGCTTCGGCAATTAAAAGCTTGTCAAACCTGCCGATGACATTGGCCTTACGGTCCCCTCCGATAGTTCTTCTTGCCAGGGACTTTCCGAGCAAATCAGGCAGTTGAATAACAAGACTCGCACCCGCCATGTAAAGAATATCAACTGAATCAGGAGAATCAGCAGTGCATACGATTGGCACATTTTCGTTATACTCTCTGACTGTAAAGGCAACATTTGTATTGACCTCGTCGCTGCCCGCAGTCACGACCATGGCGGCAGCATGACTCCTCATCATATTATAGGTTTCCGGGTCGTCGATATTCCCCAATGACACCTTGTAACCCATGTCATAAAAATCCAGGGCCTTTTGAATATCACCCTGAATAAGCGTATATTTTTTATCCTGGTTAATGAGCCTGTCAATCAGGGCTGATGTAACCATATTGAAACCGGTAATGATTACATGGCCAGATACATGGTCCGGCAGGGCCCTGGGTGTCCTGCTCTGTCTTTCGGCTTCTATCCAGGGTGCGTAAAAAAACTGGATAAACGTAAAAGGGAGAAGCACCAGAAGGAGAAGAACCCCTGAAACAAGAACAATAATTGAAAAAAGTTTCCCGCCATCACTGGCAAAGGTGATATCACCAAATCCAAGGGTAGACATTACCGTAAGGGTCCAGTAAAAACCTGTGACCCAGGAGTACTCTTTCCCTTCATAGGCCATGATATAATGAAAAATAATACTGTATGCTGTAATAATGGAAACGAGCAGAAAAATAAACTTCAGAAGAATTTTAATGTTTTTTCGGGTATTTTTTCCCCTGAAAAAAAAGCTTATCTGTGAACTGAGGTATTTCATAAAAATAGAGAATACCGTACAGTTTCCCTGCAGTCAATTAAAATGTCGAAATCAATAATAAAAGGCTGTTTTACATACAGGCATCTCGCACATCTGCTGTTTTTTAAGAAGGAACAAAAATTCATCGAATCTAATTCACAGACCCTGACATCTGTTACTCTGCTTTCCGCCGGTAGTGACAATGATAAAGTGCATCATGTTGCGTATGTTCATGGTTCAGCAAAAAGTAAAAAAACAACCCTTGATGTATAATTTTCCGGCAGGGATTCATTTTAAACCCGGGGATCACTCTGACGCGTTGGAATCAGGGCGCCTGCAGGGGCTGTATTTGAATCATTGCAGATTTTTGTAGACATATTCACAAAAAGAATATATACATCCCTCACACACCGGAACTGACTGAATATAAAACGAATGTACGGGGAGAATACTGTCATGATGAAACAGACCGTTACCATATTAAAATTCAGCTTGATGGCCGCGGTGACCGTGTACACGGCCTTAATCATTGTTCTTATCAGGCTCTTTACCTCGCGCTATCAGGCCATGCGCATCTCACAGAAATATCTGGCAAGCCACTGGAGCAGGCAGTTCCAGAAACTGGCGAACCTGGAACTTGAAGTTATCGGCGCCCTGCCTGCCGACGGTTCCGTGTACACCATTGTGTCCAATCATCTCAGCTATCTGGAGGCCGCGGTCATTCCCCAGGTGGCCTGTGCCGGATGGATAGGCCGCTACGAGATGGGCCTGGTGCCGGTCTTTGGACAGGCGGCAGCGATCTGCGGCTTACAGTACGTGGACCGCCGGAGCCCGGAGAGCAGGGAGAGGACCAGGGAGACGATGCTTGCGCGGTACCGGGACGGAGTGCACCTCTGGATCTTCGCTGAGGGAACGACCTCTGACGGCACCGACGTGCTCCCCTTCAAAAAAAGCATGTTCGAGATGGGGATGGACATCGTCCCCTGCGCCATAAAGTACCGTTCGCCCGGCGGCTTTAACCCGGCCTGGTTCGGCGACGACGAGTTCTGGCCTCACGTTGTGGAATGCCTGAACCAGGAGAGAATTCAGTGCAGGGTGCGTTTATTTCCGGTCATGCCCTCGTCTGATTACCGTGATTTCACAGAGCACCAGATTGCGGTGCGGAAGGTTATCAGGGAGTGGGTAATAAAACCCTGGGGGGAGGAGGAAACAACAAGCCCCGAATCGGCTGTCGTGCAGGGACATCTTGCTTGATAATGCGAACAGAATGTCCCGACAGGCTTCAGCCCGTGAGCCGGAGTGCTCTTTCGCAATTACTCCAGGGACGGCATGTTCCAGCATGACAGAGCTGTCACTTCCGATGAATCGGGAAAAGGTAGTAACTGCCGGGATATAACAGTAGAAGTCTCCGGTATAAGCGGGCATTTTAACTTGACATTCATAGGTAGGGTTTAATAGTAGTTTAAGAGAACAGATATTGTATCTACTCAGCTACTGCTGAATAGACGTACATTTGTATTAATTTGTTAATATAACTACATATAGCAGAATAGTTACCATATATTTATTAAAATTCGATGTTCCCTTATGGGTACAACGTATGATAGAATCAGAAGTTTTCATTCAGAAACCATGAAAAAGCATACTCATGCATTTTCATGGTAGGAATTAATGAAACTCCTGTTTTTTTGAGTTATTTATAAATTACCCGGTGGGTACGTGTTGTGGGGTAAATCGGTCTTGTTCCCGGTTTATCTAAGATGAAACCGGTCAAGGTGCCGATTAAGAATCTGCCCTGTTGTTCGTGACATGGGTAGTTAATAAAAAATGGCGATTGCAGGCGGGAATTGCAGTGATTTTTTTTTCAGAGTGGAAACCGAAGTTCTTAATATAATAATTATATTGGACGACTGAGAATATTTGAAAAAAAAATAACAAAGGAGAAAACTGGTGAAAAGAACAATTATCCTTATTGGATTACCCTTTGTAGTATTTTTATTTCTATCATTTATACTTTCAAATAAGGCGTGCGACTATGGAATGAATGCGCAGGCCCAAAAAGGAATACCTTTCAATCACAAATCACATCTTACCAAATACGGCGCTGATTGTGAAGGCTGCCATGGCTATTACGAAAATGGAAGGTTTAAAGGATTACCTGCTGTTGCTGAATGTACTGCATGCCATGCAAGGGATGGTGAGACGAGCAGCACAGATCCTTTAATGCCTTTAAGAAAACCATTTTTTGAAAACTACGTGGATTCTGATAAACCATGGGAATCCTTTGCTCAACAACCGGACCTTGTATACTTCAGTCACAAGGTGGTAATGACAGCAGCATATGAAGATGGCAGAAAAAAGGCTCGATGTGGTTCATGTCATGGAGACAAGGAAGGTTCCATGACCACAGCTAAAATAAAGGGAAAGATGCTTATGGGGCAGTGTGAGGATTGTCATACTGCGCTGCACATCAGTAACAAGTGTGCAGTATGCCACGATTAATATTTTCCTGCCGATTTATAGATGTACCCATTATACGTTTGCCCATGCACTGGCTGGAGCCATGGCCTGTTCTGACAACCTGGTGGAACAGGACGGCTGCTTAAAGGATGTGATGCCGGCAAGAAATGCCGGAATTCCTAATGCAGCGCCTTCTTGATTGCCGCTTCAAGATACCGGTTGTATCCGACATAGACCTGATCGTTAAATATAAAGACGGGAATCGGCATGGGCTCATCCTTTCGTGAATACCTATCCTCCCTTCTGTAATAGGGGATGCCGTTTTTCGTATAATAATGATACTCATGTACGCCCTCGCGGATGAAGGGAACATCGCCTTTTCGCCTCTTGATGTTTTCAAGCATCTGCACGAGTTTCGCCACGTTCGCCCTGTTCAGGCTGTCCAGACGCCCGCTTTCGTTAATGAGCTGATAATAGACTATTTTCAAATTTTTGAACATCGCCCTGTTTTCCGAAGCGGTAAAATAATCGCGGGCCCGTTTACACGATGGGCAGATCTCACTTTCAAAAAAATGAAGTACAACAGTTGTTTCGGCTGAAGCGAAATTACAGAATACTGAAAGGCCCAGAAATACTGCCGTCAGGCATGATATGATATATGATTTTTTCAGGGTTCTCGCTCCTGCTCTGTTTTCATGAGTTCATCACCGGGCTTCAATCCGGCAGGAGAGACCCCCCCCGCCGGCCTTTTTTACAGCTACAGCCGCGTCAAGCCTTCGCAGGAGCTCCCCTGCGTTTCTTCCGATTGCTTCGTGATGAAACTCGCACGCGGCAATAGTGCCGTCCGTGTCAATCAGAAAGCCGGCCCGCGCTGAAGTTCCATCATCATGGTTATAGGCCCTCAGCGCCCGGCTGAGCTTCCCCGCCCTGTCGGACACCAGGGGGAAATCAACCGCCTGTACCATTTCATTCCGCAGATGCCACGCGCGGTGAACATAAGCCGAATCGGTACTTCCTTCCTGAAAAAAAAAAAAGATGGGGGATACAATCCCCCATCCCTTTGTTTAAAATTACGATACTTTACTATGCCCGTCTGACATGGATCTCGCGATGCGATAGGCAGCTCTCTTCAGGGATGGCAGGCCGAAACTGAAGAGTGATAAAAACCGATACGTGTCCCGTATCTCCTCAGCCCTGGTGAGATCGATGGGTTTCGCTTTTTCCCCGGTCGGCAGTTCGAAGGTCTCAGGCTTGTCTCTTAAAATCGTAATTACCCGAAGTCCTCCAAATTCCTCGAGGCCGTAAACGCTTGCGTTGGGAAACTCCTTTTTGACCTCGTCGAGCCGCTGCAGCGCTTTCTTGATTATCGCCTGCCGGGGCCCGATACTCAGGGCGTAGGACGGGCAGGTGTTCACACAGGCTGGCACTTCCCTGGTGTTTACAAGGCAGGCGTTGCACTTGTGGGACCTGTCCTTGATGACGATTTTCTGTTTCATGTCGTTGACATGGGTTGCGTCGCTCACCTCGGGAACATTGTACACGCACTCGTTGACGCAGGCGCCGCACCCGATGCAGCGGGACTGATCGATGATGGTCCACCCGTCAACCTTCGAGATGGCATGTTCCGGGCAAATCCGCTCGCAGTTCGCTTCAACGCAGTGATTGCACTTCGTGTGCATAATCGTCCATACGGGCCTGGATGGATTTCTCCTGTCCAGGGGAAAGAATTTCACGTAATTCCATGTCGTTGCCGAGAGCTTAGCGGGATTGGTGTATTCCGGTCCTGCAAAGAAATCTGTTTCTTCTCCGGGAAGTCCGTTCCACTGCTTGCATGCGACCTGGCAGGCCCTGCAGCCCTGGCATTTGATTGTGTCGACTAAAAAGGTTCTATCGCTCATGCCCTCCCCCCTATACCTTCTGAATGTCTACCAGGAACGCTTTGAATTCCGGTATCATGGTATTCGCGTCCCCGATGTGAGGCGTCAGAACGTTGCATGAGTCGCCGGTGGCGGCGCAGCCGTGGCCGAAATGCCAGACCATGCCAACCATCTCCACCTGCCGGCCGTTTATCATCCAGGGCTGAAGCCTTTCCGTAACCAGTACCCTCGACTCGATGGCGCCCCGTTTAGAAATAATCCGAACCCTGTCTCCTGTCTTAACGCCTTTTTTTTCGGCGAGAGACGGGCTTATCTCGCAGAACATGTCGGGAACGAGCTCCGTGAGCCAGGGAAGATTTCTCGTCATTGCCCCGGCCTGCCAGTGTTCCGTCACCCGGTACGATGTCGCCACGTAGGGAAACTGGCCCGGGTCGCCCCATTCTCCCATGGTTGTGGGAAGAATGACCACGGCGGGGTTCACCTTCTGAGAATTCATTATATTCCTGACCGGACTCTCCATCGGTTCGTAATGCTCGGGCAGCGGCCCATCCACAGTGCCCTTGACCGAGAAAAGCCGCGCAACCCCCTCCGTCAGCATGATAAAGGGGTTCTTTGCCTCAGGTCCGGCAGTGGGGCCGCCGTCGACGACATCCCCTTTCCATTTGCTGCCGGTCCACTTCACGACCCACTTCTCCTTGTTCCAGGGTTCGCCATTGCGGTTTACCGCGGCCCTGTTGTAAATAATTCTCCTGTTGACAGGCCAGCTCCAGGCCCAGTCCGGGAACATGCCGATCTTGTTAGAGGCGTCTTTTTCGCCCCTCCTCGTCATGTTGTTGCCTTTTTCGTTGTAACTCCCGGAGTAGATCCAGTTGCCGCAGGCGGTCGTCCCGTCATCGGCGAGTTTGGTGAAATTATCGACAAGCTTTCCTCTTTCGTTGTTGCTCTTCCAGGTGAAGCCGTTAATCTCCTGCGCAACCAGATGAGGATCCGCTTCGGTGTGCCCCTCGCGGGTGTAGTTCCAGTAGGCCTTGACTATCGGATCAGGGAAGGCGCATTTCCTGCCGGACTTGACGTCTTCCTCATAAAGACGGCGAACCTCTTTGAAAAGCCTGTCAATGAAATCCAGATCGGTGACGGCGTTTCCGGGAGGATTCTGCGCCTTATAGCGCCACTGGGCCCACCTGCCGGAGTTGGAAACGCTCCCTTCCTTTTCCACCGATGAAGCCATGGGGAGCAGAAAGACCTCAGTGTTGATTGCTCCCGGATTGGCACCGGGGCGTTTCCAGAACACCGACGTGTCCGTTTCCCAGATATCAGCGCACACGAGCCACTTTAGTTTTTCCAGAGCACGTATTTCTTTCTGGGCGTTGGGCCCGCCCACGGCGGGGTTGGTTCCCATCAGGATCGCCCCCTGGTGCCTGCCCGCGAGCATGTCCTCGAACAACACGATATGGGGCATCGGTTTGCTCGCCTTGGGGAACCAGTCGTAACAGAAGCTGTTTTCTTTTGTCGCCGCGTCCCCCCACCAGGCCTTGAGCAGACTGACGAAGTATTTCGACCTGTGCTGCCACCAGTTCATGCTCATCGGGTCGTTGGATTGAACGACCCCCTTGTTGTAGTCTTCGATAGTCGGGTGTTTGCCCTTCATGGGTACCGGCATGTAGCCGGGAATGATATGCCAGAGAAGGGCGTGATCCGTCGATCCCTGGACGTTTGACTCGCCCCTGAGAGCGTTGATGCCGCCCCCGGCAAGTCCGATGTTGCCCATGAGAAGCTGCAGCATGGCGTAGTCGCGCACGTTCTGGGTCCCCACCGTGTGCTGGGTCGTTCCCATGGCGTACATGATCGTCGCCACCCGATCAGGCTTGTGCGTGCTGGTATAGAGCTCCGCGACTTTCGTGAATGCGTCGACCGGACATCCCGTAACGGCAAACACCTTTTCCGGGGTGTATCGCTCCATGTGTTTTTTCAAGAGCTGATACACACACTGGGGATTTTTCAGCGTTTTGTCCCTTTTCGGAATGCCCTTGCTGTCGAGCTGGTACTGCCAGCTCTTGTCGTCGTATTTTCTTTTACCCCCGTCGTACCCGCTGAAGAGCCCGTCGTTGAAGCGGTAATCGGGATTCACCAGATAGGAAGCATTGGTGTATTCGACAATGTATTCTTTTTGGACCCTGTTGTTCTGCAGGGCATAATTGATTATGCCGTTGATGAAGGCGATGTCCGTTCCCGGCCTGATTGGCGCGTAAAGATCGGAGAGGGACGCGGTTCTCGTGAAACGCGGATCAACGCAGATCATCTTCCCGCCGTTATCCCTCGCCTTCTGCACCCATTTCATTGAGATGGGATGGTTTTCGGCAGCGTTGCTGCCTATGATGAGTATTACGTCGGCGTTTTTGATGTCAATCCAGTGATTGGTCATCGCGCCGCGTCCGAATGAGGCCGCCAGACCGGCGACCGTTGCGCTGTGTCAAATACGCGCCTGGTGCTCCAGATATGAAATTCCCATGATGCGGGCGAACTTTGACCACGCATAGCATTCCTCGTTGTCGAGGGCGGCGCCTCCGAGGCCGACCAGTCCCGCTGCTCTGTTGACGACATGGCCGTCCTCTTTATCGATAAAAGTCTGATCCCTGGTGTCCTTGACCCTCTGTCCGATCATTTTTATCGCCTGGTCCCAGGAAAGCTCCTCCCATTTCGTTCCGCCCGGTCTACGGTACTGCACCCTGGCCAGGCGCCTTTGTATCGGATTAACCGCCACCTGGTACAGGGCGTTCCCCTTTGAACAGAGAGTACCAAGATTTATTGGGTGATCCGGATCGCCTTCGACGTTGATGATCCTGCCGTCACGCGAGGAAACGATGATGCCGCAGCCTACGCCGCAGTATGGACACACTGTTGTGGACTCGGACGCACCTCTGAGCTTGTCAGTCTTTTTGCATCCCGTGAGAAACGATACCCCTCCAAAAAAAGCTCCAGCTGCGGATACCCCGGACAGCTTAAGGAAAGTCCTTCTGTTAATAGGCATCTCAACCCTCCAAAACTATTGATTATTATATCCTGAAATGTACAGTCAACGGTTGATTACGATCTATGAATCACCGGAGTTCGATAAAAAGGGGGTTCAAAGGAAGGTCGCCTTGATTTTTTCTTAATGGTACGACGCCCATCCCTGAAAAACTCCTTTCTGCATACCAACCTGGATGGACATACCGCATGCACATCCAGTCTGAAACCTGATTCAATCTCAGTCTTATATGCCGAAACTCTTCTTTCCAAGGATGGGAGGCAGCAAAATTTCTTCTGCTACCCTGCCGGCCGCGCGCCATAGCGTATTCGCCGTAGGCGTTGTGACTCGAAGAGTCATGTTAAACCGTAGAATTATCCATAGATTTTGTCAAATAAATATTTAAAAGCAAAAAAAGAGAGATGTAATTTCTCATTTTGAGAGGGAATAATAGCGCCCCCAATTTTTGAAAACTTACAGACAGATACAAAGCCATACTCCCGTATATGCGCGGGAATCAGGCGTTTCCGGGGCGCAAAATATTTTACATTGACAAAAACATGCCCCCCGGCCCTTATTGAACGGAGGTACGGACACGATGAACGAGAAGAAACACAGCGATTACTTTTCTGAAAAAAACGCGTTTATTACCGAGAAAGTCGCGCTTCCCGTACACCTGAGTGAGTTCTACCGGTCCCTCTTCTGTATTCAGGAGGAAGCGCATCATAATCTTGAGAGAATAACGGTAGATCCCGGCTTCATCGACAGAAGCGGCCTTCCCATGGTGAAGGCCGAATCCATTTCGATACCCGAAGTCGCCGTCGGGGTGATGAGAGATTCACTGGGGCGGATAATCGGCATCGTTGATGACGCCGGGATCGATGTTCCGGTGAAGAACATCTTGGAAAAATTCAACGCTGACAGGGACTTTTTTTCAACCTGCCTCCGTCTCCTTCTCAATGGCAACGCGCAAAAACTTCAGGACCAGGCTCACAAACTGAAAATCGGATACGATGAATTCATATTTGTCCTGATAAACTGTATGAAACCCTTTATGATCACGCTGCGGCAGAAAAATATGGAAAACTCCCTTTCAGCCGATTGGCGGGATCCTACATGCCCCTTCTGCGGATATCTTCCCGTAATCGGTAAAATCGTCGAGTCCCAGGATAACAGGCGGTTCCTTCTCTGCGGACTCTGCGAACATGAGTGGCAGTTCAAGCGGTTGCGCTGCGTCGCCTGCGGCAGCGAGGACCCGGAGAAACTCGGATTCTATGCCGATGTGGACAACGGCATGTACCGGTTCGATTACTGCAACAGCTACGGAAAATATATTAAAACCCTTCAAATCGGCAGGGGGCTTGAGGACCGGCATTACGATCTGACCGTGGAGAACCTCATCACGACATTTCTTGACGCCTCCGCACTTGAAATGGGTTACGCAGGCTTATAGAAATCATCCGGGAATAACGTGGAAGCAGTTTCAGCATTCATTCTCGCCGGAGGCAGAAGCAGCAGGTTTATCGGGGATAAATCCCTTTTTAATTATAAAGGAATACCCCTGATTGAGCATGTCAGCAGCAGATTGACGCCCCTGTTTGAAAATATTGTTATTATCGCGGATGATGATAGTAAATATTCTTCCCTTGGTTTCGAGGTTTACGCTGACATAATTCCGAATCTCGGTCCCATCGGCGGCATATACACAGCCCTGACGATGGCGAAGACCGAGAGGGCCTTTATCGTGGCCTGCGATATGCCCTTTCTGAACAGCGGTTTTATTGAGTACATGCTTCAGATCCCCCGTCAGTATGATGTGGTAATTCCAAAAATCGGGGAACTCTACGAGCCCCTTCACGCTGTCTACTCCCGCCCATGCCTTCCCTTTATCATAGAGCTCATTGATTCAGGGGATAAACGAATAACACAGATACTGGAAAAGGTCTCTTCAAGGTACGTCACAGAAGACGAAATCATCTTTTATTCCGATGACCCCTTCCGGATTTTCCATAACATCAATTACCGGAAAGACGTTGAACCGTGCCGCTGAGGGCTCAATGCCCCTGCATGAATTCAACCAGGTAAAAATACGTCTCCCCTCTCCCGCCGGGCCCCCCGGAACAGGTGCTTTCCGCACTCGGGGCAGTGGTATCGGTGGCACTCGTGCCGGGCCCACTCCACGCTTCCTTCCAAGCTGCCGAATTCAGCTACCTTTTCACGCCATACCGGTATGGTTTGCTCCATGACCCGGCGCCCGGTGGCCAGGGGAAAGTTTGTTATCATCTCGCAGGGCCAGTCACCGCTTTTCCAACTCCTCGCCGGGATGATACTCCGCTTCCTTGATCTCCCGGAGCTTTTTGATGTCACGGTATGTCCGCTTCAGGGTGCGCTTCACGAAATGGGGCGCCTGGTCAGCGTAGTGTTTCGACCCGGGGCGGTTCGAGTTCCCGTACTGGTGTCTCGTATATGAAATGACCCCATCAGGGGCGAATTCCGCGACGCAGATGTAGGAGTCACCCTGGTAGCCGACGAGTTTGTCCTTCTTAATCTTTGTATCAACTTCCGATAAAATGTCGTATCCCCCCCCGATGGGAAGGTCCACGTCGCCCCGGCGGAGGCGCTGCACCTCTCCCAGTTTCGGGTCGAGGCGATTGTAATGCTTCATCAGGAACTTCACCGCTTCCCGAAAGGCGTCAGCCGGGTTGTCCGGCTCTTCCTCCATCCCCTTGCGGAACCGGTCTTTCAGGGGGTGCCAGGTCAGGGTCGCCAGGGCCGCCCCCCGGTTGTCCGCGCGGGTTGAGCGGTCCCATTTTTTCAGGAGTTTGATGCCCTTCTTTTCGTCGTCGTTTTCAGGTTTATAATTGTTGGTGATCTCGTTCAGCACTTCAGTAAAGATTGGGGCGTCCGGTTCGTAGTCCATGTCGAATTTCATGGCGAGGAAGTCGTCCCTGGTCATGATTTTCTTCGCGTCGAGGAGCCTTCGGGAGCGCATGGACCGATTGTTATCGGTGGTATCGATACCGAACTCCGGGGCGAAGCCGGCCGGCGACGGGTTTCCCGGGCCGGTGGTGGTGAGAAAGGGGGTACTGTTGCAGTTCTGGACATACCCTGAGGGCGGGTTCTCTACCTTGGGGAGCCGGTCCCAGGGGAGGTATTCGGTCCAGATGAGGTCAGACCGGTCCCCGGGGAGTATCTTCGTGTAATCGACCCCCGGTTTCCGTACCGGCAGGAGGGCGTTGTAAACGAAAAATATATTGTCCCGGTCCGCGTACCCGGTATTGAACATGGGAAGGGCGTGTATTCGCATCGCCTTTTTCCATTCTGCAAGGTTCCCGGCCCTGTTCATCCGGTACCACTGCTCGGCCGCGAAGATGGCCCGGCCGATGCCGGCATACCGTATCGCGTAGAAGCCGTGCTTTGTCTTGAATACCGGGCCGTGTTCGCTCCAGTAGACCTTCATGGTGTAGGGGATCGTCATGATCCCGATATCTACGCGAATAACGGCGTCCCGTTCTTCGAGATTTTTCCACTTCCCGTCGAGACGGTACTGGAGGGGCTCCTCCGGGTTCATAACCAGCCTGTACACGTCGACGAGGTCAGGAAAGTTGTTGGTGTGGGCCCATCCCAGGTGATCGTTGTGCCCGTGGAGTATGAACGGGGCCCCCGGGAAGGTCCCCCCCAGGGCGTTCCATCCCTCCTCGGATACTACGTGGGCCTCGTACCAGGTCACCGGCCCCTCCCAGGGCTGGTGGGAGTTCACGTTGAGCCGGTTTATGTTATCGTTGAACCGGGTCTTGCTGACGGCATGGGTGTTGGAGGCGGTCATCCTGAATGAATCAAGCGATAACCGGGCGGATTTTTCAACAACAGGGGCGTCCTCCATCACCGGGTCCCCTGGCTTCTTTCCCTTCGATTTGTTCAGGGCCCCGAGCACCTTCGGCAGGTTGAACATGAGGGGGATCTTGTGGACGAAACCGGCGGCCAGGTCTTTCCCGGTTGCCGGGAAGAGGCGGCCGTCCGCCTCGTCAGGGTGGAGCGACGCGTAGTACGAGAGACCCCGGGCGTAGGAGTCCATGACGTCACGCAGTTCCGGGCTCAGCTGATCGTACATTTCGTCGACCTGGTCATTGCCCCTGATCAGGTTCACGTAAAAGTCGTTCCCGATGGCGTCCACCGATAACAATAGCAGGCTCAGGCGGCCGGTTGACGCGGCCGTGACCAGCTGTATTATTTTTAAGTCGTCCTCGGCGTGGGCGTAGGCGAGACCGAATGCAGCGTCACCGTCGGTCTTGCCGAAGACGTGGGGCACCCCCCATTCGTCGCGGATTATGGTGACCCGTTTCGCCTGCTCCAGCATTTCCCTGGTGGGGGGGGGCGGATCCGGCATTGCCAGGGCGCGGATTCCGTACCACGCGGCGAGTATCACCGCCAGGGCCAGGGGTATAATGACGAAAAGGTATCGCTTTCTAAATGACATGGTGCCACCTCTTGATAGATTTGGGGGGATCTTCCGGAAGTATAGCAGGTACCGTATCATATTCAAGAATTTTTTTATGGAAGGATCCATTAGTTGAACAGTTGTTCATGAGAGGCAAGGATGGCCCCAGCCCGGTTTCCGTATCGTGTCGGGGTTCCCGTATGTCAGGAGTGTTTGTTATCGGCGATGGCTTCATCTTTATCGGTCAGTATGTCGTCACCGGGGGTGGTTTCATTCATGTTTTCCGGATCCGTGCCGGAAATATGGGTGGATTCCAGGTCGTTCCGGTAGATATACCTGATTTTTTCGCTGTCATACCGGCTGATCCGGCCCCTGTCATCATTTTCACGGTGCCCGAAGGTGTCGATGGTTTTTCCTCCGTTCAGGGTGCCGCTGTATTCGTCGTAGTGCATGATGCTGTGGTGATCATAGGGGTATTTTTCCATCGGGTAAATCTCGGATGAAGTATGGGTGAACTGGCTGATGTATACCTTGTCCAGGTTGTTCCAGTAAATAAAGATGAAGAGATCACGGTCAAGGCGCTGGTGTTCGTGCTGAAGCCCCATGCAGTGGCCCAGTTCGTGCAGTATATGGGAATAGGAGATATCTCCGGTTATAAGGTAGTTGTTCCCTTCACTGTAGCCTACCGTGGAAACAGTTACGTTGAGGTCAGGGCTGTCCACCTTGTAAATGAAATACGAATTTTCAAGATAGAGAATGTCCTGGACGAAATGAATGCCGGTATTCGTTTCCCATTCGTTCATGGCATCGCGTATGAGGGACTTCTCATCCGCTGAAAAGTCCCCGGCAAAACAGTAAGGAATTATCCCGTATTTCCATTTTGTACGGGCCGGTTTGTCATCGCTGCAGGCGGTTACGGTTACCAGGATGATTGAGAGAAACAGCAGAACTGCCGGTAAGCGGTTTTTCAGGAGGCCTTTATATGGTAATCCGCTGAACATTTTTTATACGTCTTCTGTTCTTATTCTTTTTTCTTTCCTCTTCTTCCTAAAGATGGATTTTTTTATGTGCTGGACCTGATTGTGCTGTTTTCAGTATACTAAGAGATTCATACAGAAACAAAAAATAAATATAAAATTTATAAAATATTAATAATTAATTTATATTAAAATACATAATAATACATTTATGCTCGCATTGAAATATGCTCCAGCTAAGAGTTTTTAGGTGTGCTCAATTGTAAATATCGGGTTTATCAGACATAATACGGCAAGGGATTGTATAACAGGCTCTGACCCCCTACCAAAAATAGACCGGCAGCCGCTTACGATAGGCCTCTTCATACCATAAAAACTTCTCCACACGCTTTTTGAACGTATTCCCCAAATCCATAAAAAAGGAATGCAGGGTTATTT
>CAZEPS010000091.1:3524-15410 GCA_964514165.1 uncultured Leptospirales bacterium | reverse complement strand
TCTCTTTTCGCCCTTTTCTCTGGGCGAGCAGAGAAAAGGGCACTTAGCTCGACCGGCTCCCGGTCACAAACCCCGGCGCTGTCAGCGCACAAACCCCATCGTGATGTTTTGGCCCCCCGGGGGCCCGGGGGTCAGAGCCCGGGGGTCAGAGCCCCCCCCTCTGGGCAGAGGGAACTATAAAACCCCCCTGGGGTTCTCATAAAACGCCTTCTCAAAACCCTCAAGCTTCTTTAGAAGCTTTTTCCCCACCTCCGGGTGGCGCCGGATAACATTATAGCTTTCGCCCCGGTCTTTGGCCATGTTGTAAAGCTGGGGCCAGGTCCCCATGGTGGCGACCGACTTGTCCGAGCCCTCGGGGCTGTAGTCGCGCCCGCCTGCCACCGTGCCGACGAAGGTGTTCGGCTTGTCCAGGGGCACCGGCCAGGCGTGGTTGTTCACCAGGCGGAAATACTTCCACTTCCCGGATCTCACCCCTTCGATCTCCCGGTAGTGGAAGAAATAGAGGGCCTCGTGGGGGGAGGTCTTCTCCCTGCCGGTGAGGAGCCCGGTGAGGCTCTTTCCGTCGATGACCCGGTCTTCCGGGGGCTCCATGCCGGCGGCGTCGAGTATGGTGGGGAAAAAATCTATGTTCATGGCCGCCTCATCGCTCACGGTGCCGGCTGGAATATTCCCCGGCCACCGGGCAATCATCGGCACCCGGAAGCCACCCTCGAAGCTTTCCCCTTTACGCCCTCTCATGCCGCCGGTGCTCCCGTCAAACCATGGGCCGTTGTCGCTGGTGAAGATGACCAGGGTATTGCCATCCAGGCCGTTCCGCTTAAGGCACGAAAGGACCTCGCCCACGCTCCAGTCCACCTCTTTCACCGTGTCCCCGTGGGGCCCCCCCTCGGTGGAGCCCTTGAATTTCTCCGATGGGAAGCAGGGCTGGTGCGGGTCCTTGTGGCTGAGGTAGAGGAAGAAGGGCCTGTCCTTTGACTTCTCAATGAATTCCACCGCTTCTCTGGTGAAGAGGCCGGTGTATTTCTCCTGGTCCAGGCCGATGTCCTTTACGAGTTCCTTTTTGTTCCGCCACACCGCCACGGGCCAGTCGTCGTTGGAGGCGTTGAACCCGTAGAAATGGTCGAACCCGTAGTTGTGGGGATGGAATTTTTCGTCTATGACGAAGTCACCGAGGTGCCATTTGCCCACGGCGCAGGTGCCGTAACCGGCTGTCTTCAGCGCCTCGGCGATTGTTATCTCCCAGTGGGGGAGGCCCTTCACCATGTTCTCGGCCCCTTTGAGGTCGAGGAACCCGAGGCTGCCGAAGAGGTATCCCATGTTCAGCACTATCTTTCTTATAAATGTGTCCTTCCCCGGCTGAAGGGGAAAGGTGATCCCGCTCCGGAGCGGGTACCTGCCGGTGAGAAGGCCGACCCGGGAGGGCGAACAGAGGGGGCTCGCGCAGTAAAAATCGGTCAGCCGGGCCCCCTCCCGGGCCATGCGGTCAATATTGGGAGTACTGATGATATCGTTACCGTAGCAGCCGATGTCGCCGTACCCCATGTCGTCTGTCAGAATGACGATAACGTTCGGACGGCGGCCGGTGAATCCGGCTTTCTTCTTTATGGATGCATCGACCGGGGCGATTGTTTCCGGGTCCCGGAACAGGGACGGGTCAAGGTCGTCGTCCCCGGAACAGGACAGGAGCCCCAGTCCCATGGTGCCGGCCGCTGCCGCGGCGCCGAGTTTCAGCGCGGATCGTCGTGTTACCGGTTTGTCTGTCATAGAAACCTCCGGAAATTATTAATAACTGAACAGATCCTGTCTGCCGTGTCACGATGATTAGCGGATTAAGTAAATCTCAGATTGAGGATTAAGGAGACCTCTATTTAATATATAGCGGTTTCCTTTAGTATAAAATATCAGAAACTTCAGAACTATCTCCCGGCCGATTTAAAGCTCGGTATATTTCTCTTCAAGGGCGTCGGCGAACCGCTTAACCGCCCAGTCCGAACTGTCGCAGGGAGACATTCTCTTTTTTCAGGGCCTCGACAGTAGGGGAAAGAATATCCTCCATGAAAATGAAATGTCAATACATTTTTTGTCATCGCAGTCCTGACTCGCGAACAATTTCTTAAGGGCCGGGATCTCTGCCCCGAACTTTATGGTGAAAATCAACCTCACATATCCAGTTTCCCGCTGAACCCCGGGACGAGTTGCGCATATTTATGGAAGAGAGTGATTTTTTATTGCGTTTTCGCATTTCATATTCCATATTGCCTTTCACTTATGGGGATATCATGAAACATGTGTCTATAATCACGCTTGTGGCCGCTGTGTCACTGTTCATATTTCGAGCAGCGCATTCAGCACCGGAATGGAAGCTTATCGGGAATAAAGACGGTATAACGTACTATTCCTCACCTTCACCGGATTCGCCCTACAGCCGGTTCATGGGCGTCACCGTGATCAACGCGCCCCTGGAGGTCGTGGGTGAGGTCCTGCGGGACGTTTCATCCTACCCGGAATGGATGTACCTGTGCAAGGAGTCCCGGCTCATCAGGAACGACGGGGATGACAGGCTGACGATATACTATGTCCATGATTCACCCTGGCCGGTGAAAGACCGTGACACGGTAATCACCACTCACAAGACCGTAAATGACGCGAACGGGAGTGTGAGCATATCCATAACATCGCTCAAAAGCGACACCATGTCAGGCAGGGGTGACCAGATCAGGATGAACCTCCGGGTGTGGTATACCCTGACATACGTGGAGAGAAATTCCACAAAGGTCACTTTCATAATAAAAACGGACCCCGGAGGCGGCCTCTCATCGAAAATGGTGGACGGGGCGACAAAAATGCACCCCTACCATACACTGAATAACATGCGCAGGATGGTGACCCTTAACAAATATATCGAAAAGGGCAAAACATCCGACTTTCGTGCCTGGGCCGACCGGCTCAAGGCCGCCAGGGGAGAGTAGGACATCCTTCTCCCGCGTCGGACCTGCATGATATGGGAGAAGAACTACTCTGTCATATCCCTTCTCCCATATCAAAAAACAGCCGAACGATTCATTTTTTTCTGCTTGTTCTTTTACGCGCCATATGTTTTCCTCATTATTGATCAGGATTTTTCATTTTCAACCTGCTCATTATCCGTGTTCCCGGTTCCTTTTCTGAATAATGCAGCTCGTATTCTGCAGAAACGGGATATAATTCAGGGTACCTCCACTTTAATTGACAGGGGTTCCCATATTTTTGATACAAATAAAAAGAGGAGATACTTATGGAAGGCCGAAAAAAGCGCCAGCTTATAATCGTTAACCGGAGGTTCCAGCTCAGGACCGCCTTTTCCGTTATCGGATTCATCCTCATCGCCTATACGATCATTATCGCGGCTGCCGGCATCATCAACTCCTACAATAACAGGAACCTTTCAACCACCGTTACCGACCTTTCAGAAGCGATCGAAAAGGAGAACGCCATCGTCAGCGACCTGCTGCGGCACGTTAACCGGGACAGGAAAAAATCCGACACCCTGGACAAAAACAAAATACAGATCAGCCACGGGGAGACCATGAATCTCATCCAGAGCAAAATTTCCATTCTGAAACGGATCCTGGACCAGAATCGGGTCCTCATCATGGTCATGATACTGATGGGAATTCTTCTCGGGGTGACCCTCTTCTTCTATCTTGTGGACCTGACCCACCGGATAGCCGGGCCGATACATGTTCTCTCCGGCTACATGAGGGACATAATGGAAGGAAAAGAGCCGGACTTCCGGGAACTCCGGAAGAACGACGAATTCAAGGATTTCTACGAGCAGTTCATCGAGATGGCGGAGAAGAAGATCTGCAACACTAGACCCTCAGACAGCTGAGCCGTTCCAGGATACCTTCGGTTTCGTTCATAATCCGCTCAAAGAGCTCCGCCATGGTGGGGATGTCGTGGACCAGCCCCACCCCCTGGCCGAGGGAGGATACCCCGGCGTCAAGGTCACCCTCTTCATACATTGCCCTGCACCGCCGGCCGGCGGCGATGTCAAAGATCTCCTCCGGCTTGCCGTTAGACTTTTCAATTTCAAGGACCCGCCGGGCCGCAGCGTTGTCCCATACCCGGTGGGTCGCGTGGAGTGATCTCATCACGATGACGGTGTCGGTATGGTCTGCGTTGACAAAAGCCTCTTTCAGGCTCTCGTGGATCGGACACTCCTTCGTGGCCATGATGCGGGTCCCGATTACGACCCCCGAGGCCCCGAGGGCCAGGGCGGCCGCGACCCCCCGGCCGTCAGTAATCCCCCCGCCGGCAATGACCGGCACTGACAGGGCGTCGACCGTTGAGGGAATGAGCACCATGGCGCCGATGTCCAGGGGCCCCGTGGCGCCCCCGTTCTCCCAGCTCACCACTTCTACCATGTCAGCCCCGAGACTCTCCCCCTTGCGGGCGTACTTGACGCCGGCGCACTTGTGAATCCAGGTTACCCCCGCCTCCTTGAATACCGGCACCAGGTCCTCCGGGGCCTTGTGCCCCGACGTCTCAAGGATCGGGGTCCCCTCCTCTATCATCGCCTCCACGTGCCCCTTCAGGTCCACGGGCTGGAGCATGGGAAACAGGTTCACGTTCACGGCAAAGGGGCGATCCGTCTGGCGCCTGATCTCCCGGATCGCCTCCCTGAGCTCCTCCTTTTCGCGGTAAATCGCGGACGCCAGGATGCCGAGCCCCCCGGCGTTGGAACAGGCGGCAACAAAATCGGGCCTGCTGATGTTCATCATGGTCCCGGCCAGAATGGGGTACTCGATTCCGAGCATGTCGGTGATTTCGGTCTTAATCATAACGGCGCTCCTACTTGATCTTTATCTCTTTGGCCCGGTTCCCTTCATCGTCGATGATCCCGTCAAGCCCGAACCTGACCAGCACGATAGAGGCCCGGCGCTTCTCGTATTTTATTTCAGCCGCCATGTCCCCGCAGTTGACCGGGTCACCCCAGGTGTAGTTAATGTAAACCTTCCCTTCCCGAAGGTTCCACGTGCCCGAGATTATCGGGGTGCTGCACTGGTGCCCGAGCATGTGCTCCCCGGAGACCGTCCCGTTCTTTCGCAGGGTGATCATCCTCCCCGAGTAGTTCCCGGTGGGAAGCATGAAGGTCAGCTCGTCGAAATCAGGCATCTTTTTCTGGTCCTGGATTTCTATCGGTTCAAAGGAAATCTCGCTGATGCAGGTGTCCTGAAATTTCTTCCCCTGGTACACGGAGACAATTTCAAAGGTGAACTGGTACCCGGTTACCGGTTTGTCGAGGGTAACCTCCTGCGGCTTCGGGGTGTCGTCCAGGGTGACGGTTGCGGAACCGGTCTTGTTGCCCGTTATGCGCAACTCTTTGACCCTGTTGTTCAGGCGGAACCAGGAGTCCAGGCCGAAGCCGTTCTTCACGTAAAACCGTTCGATGGCCACGTTCTGGGTCCAGATGTATTTCAGGGTGATTTTTGCTCCGGCCCCGTCCCCGTCGAGCCCCTCGCACCACGAGGCCCAGGTCCCGTCCATCAGGTGTGACACGTCGTAGCGGTTGTACCTGTCCTTCAGGGTGCTCGACGCGGTGAGGGAATCGTAGTTGAGATCCCCGCTCGGCGTAATGTAGTCCGCGGTGTAGACCGCTGCGGTCATGATAAAAACCAGGACAGCCGCCGCGGCAATTCCCGGCGCCGGAATTTTTTTCACTGTTTTCATGCTGTTATCTCAGACAAAGAGTTCCTTAACGAAATAATAGGCCATGAGGCCGGATACGGCGAGCTTCATTACCGTCCCGAAGAGGAAGCCGATGAATGAGCCGAAGGCGGACCGGAGGGACTTGACGAATTCCACCCCGGTCGTCATCTCTCCGAGAAGGGCGCCGACAAAGGGGCCGATAACAATCCCGAACGGAGGAAAGAAGAAGAGGCCGATGATCAGGCCGATGGTGGCCCCCCACACGCCCCTGCTGGTACCGCCGTACTTCCTGGTGCCCCAGACCGGCAGGACATAATCGAGTACGGTTATCACCGCGGCGAGAACCCCGAATATAATAAGAAACCGGGGTGAAAATTCAGCGTAAGAGGTGAAATGAAGGAGGATGAGGCCGGCGTAACTGAGGGGGGGGCCGGGAATAACCGGCAGTATCCCCCCGAGGATACCGAGAATCTGAAGTATGATACCGAAGATCAGCAGAACGACGTCGAGAACCATGGCGCGTTACCCCGTACCGGCAAGTTTCTTGTTCAGCGACCGCGGCCCTTCCAGGCGGTCAAGCCACCGCGGATTACCCTCGCGCTCCATCTTCGAATAGATGCAGCCGCAGTACTGCTGCCGGTAAAATCCTTCCCGCCGGGAAATCTCAACCGACTTTTTATATCCGTCATTTTTCTTGAAGTCAGCTTCGAGAAACTCGACACCGTGTCTGGCGGAAAGCTCCCGGCCGATTGCGTTTATCCGCTCCGCGTTCTTGTGGGGGCTTATGGAGAGGGTCGCGGCGACGGCGCCGAATCCATCGCTTCTCGCCCTGGCGAAGGTCTCCTCAAGGCGCATCCGGTAACAGACCCAGCACCGCTCGGAACGTTCCCCGAGGCGGGCAAAGGGCCGCGCCAGTGAGGCCCACCGGCCCCGGTCATAATTCCCTTCGACCAGGGGCAGCCCCGTTTTTTCAGCGTATACCCTGAGCTCCCCGAGGCGGAGACGGTACTCCGAAGACAGCGATATGTTCGGGTTGTAAAAAAACGCGGTCACCCCGTACCTCTCTTTGAGCAGTTCATAAACCCACCCGGCGCAGGGGGCACAGCAGGTATGGAGTAGCAGGGTTCGACTCAATGGTTACTTGAGATACTTGTTAAAAAAGGATGTGAGTTTTTCCGCGTTGTCCGGATTAATCCTGCTGTCCAGCCAGAGGAGCAGCTTTGAACGGACCCCGTTGTCGGTACAGTATTCGTGGTGCAGTACGTACCTGGCGAACTCGAACTTAAGATCCTCGAAAATATCTTCGGCGATTTTAAAGTTGGTCGGGCACGTGCCGATTTTGTCGCAGATTTTTGCCACTATCTCATGCTTGTCAATCTCCTGGAGTTCCTTGCGGCAGATCTCGCCGAACACAGACCTGCTGAGATAGACCTCTTCGCGCCTTTCAATAAATGAATTAAACGAATCAATATCAGCACACTTCCTATTCATGTGTGTACCTTCCCCTGAAGTAATCTTTTCACGCTGTTGAGATTTCGTCTAACAGCCGTTTCTCTTTATCTTTAACTTATAGTTTATTCAATTTTGTTAATAATGTCAACTTTTCCGTCAAAAAAATTCTATAACCGGGCCGGGGCGTTATGCGTCTTATGAAATGTCACTTACGGTGTTACATGGTGCACGATTATTTTAATTTCGAGTGCCGGGTGGTTTTCCCGAGAGTTTACGCGACACGTCCGGTAGCGAGGACAATAAACTGATCAGCCGTCTTTATACAACCTTGAATACGAGGGCCAGGACGTCCGATTCAGGGGTCCGGAGCCCGACGTGGGACTCAAATGCCCTGTTGATGAGGGAGGCTATCTCAGCGGGCTGGCGGTTCCGGTTATCAAAAACGATGTTACGAAGCTTCAGGAGGCCGAATTCCTCGTCGCTGCGGTTCTTTGAATTGATGAGGCTCTTGCTGTAGAGAATGCCGATATCGCCACGGAAGAGGTCGGTGCGCCCGATGCCGTAGGTGGTTTCGGTCGTGTAGCCGAGGGGAATCCCCTCGGTATCGAGCTGGTCGAAATCGTTCTTCTCCACCCGAAAGAGTTCCATGGCGGGGTTCCCGGCGTTGGTGTACATCATCCGCATGGAGTTGAGATCGCAGTAGAGGTAGTAGGCGGTCACCAGGCTTCCGCTTCCCCGGGAGTAGTCATGGAGCGCACGGTTCAGGTTATGGATCACCGTTGAGGTCGACGGTGCGTCGTTGATGCTGGCGTGGAACCCCGAGCGGAGGAGCACCGAGTAGAGGGCGCTTCCGACCCCCACGCCGGAAATGTCCGTCGTGACAATCCCGATTCCCTGGTCGCCGGGCCGTATAAAATCAAAGTAGTCGCTCCCGGATTCGTATTTCGTGTAGATATAGGTGCCGAACCTGAGGTTCCGAATCTTCGGCAGCGACACCGGGATTGTTTTCGTAAGTATCGTTGTCGAGAGATCAACGGTCCGTTCGACGAACTGCTGCTTCATGGCCCGGTTGTAGCTGATTGCCGCCCCTATGAACTCGTTGCTCTTGCCCTGGAAGTACCGGAGCTTCTCGACCTCGTCCGGGCTGTATCCTGACAGGTTCGACTTTTCACCGAGGCAGAGGAGTCCAACGAGCCTCCGGTCGTGATAAATCGGGAGTATTATCCTTATGCCGTTTTCAGTGAAGAAGGAGGCCACGTCTTCGCGGATATCAGTGAAGGAACGATCGTCGGTGTAGACCCGACCGAGGAGGAGAATCTCCTGGTTGCGGACGAACCACCGGATCACGGATGAGTTCCTTTCCACCGGCTCGAGGGAAAAGTCCGAATCGCTCCGGGAATAGAGAAGGTTGTAGGTCCTGGTCTGGTCGTTCAGGAACACGAAAAAAGCCCGCTCCAGGTTCAGGTTGCTGAAAAGGATATCGATGGAGCGCTTGACGATCTCCTCAACGTCCTGGATCTTTCCCACGTTCCTGATAAAGGTATCGACAACATCCTCGAACTGGTAATGCCTCCTCTTGAACAGCCGGTCTATTATCGGCTGAATGTATATGGAAAAGAGAATAAACACCGCCACGATGAACACGGCGATATAGGCCGCGGGCACCTGGTCGAAGAAGAACATCTTCCTCTTGTAGAGCTCCATGATCCCGTATATGGGAAGGATAATGACCATCGATATGATAGCGTACATGGCCGTCTTGTGGATCGCGGTGGTGATGTCCATAATATGGTAGGCGATAACGCTGTAGAACAGGGCGAACACCGTGAAAAACGCTGCAAGGGACGGCCCGATAACGTACAAGTCGGAGTAGCCGAAAACCCGGGGGAGTATGATGGAGCAGACCGAGGCCAGGATAACGCCGATGGAGGTGCCCACGAACACGTACCTCATCTGGAGACGGTAGACCTCTATCTTGATTTTGAAGTACTTTCTTATGAAGTTCCCGGTCCCGAGGAGAAGATAGATAAAGGCAATACCTGCGTAATAGTCATATGGTGTAATCCCGTTTATTGTAACGAAATCCCGCACCAGGATTCCCTCTTTGAAATAGGCGTCAGTGATGGTCAGTTCGGTCGACGCGACGGTGACACCGATAACAATCGCCGGAATCATGATTAGAAATGAGATTTTAAAAGGAAACTTCTTCTCCCGTTTCGGAAAAACCAGGGACATGGCCAGAAGGCTTGCGAAGAACACAATAGTGAACATCTGGGTTATCCGGTTCAACTGGCCGAGATCGAGTTCATCCTTGAAAGCGTAGGTCAGAAACATGGAGAAGAGAATGCCGAGTGCCAGAATCGAAAATGTGGCGAAATACCGGTTGATCTGGTCCTGCCAGTCCTTGAAAAGGACAAATACCACCATGCTTGCGACAAGTATCGATGCGAGAAGTGAAAATATAATACTGATTGTATTCATGATTCTGCACTTTCCCGTGTTGCCCTCTATCCTGGGCTCAGGCACCACGGAGCTGCCGTACATCCCCTCCAACTGAAGGAACAGTTTTTACCGTTCAGCCGTTAAAATTATTGACGATAAATCTTCCAGGTAATTAAATCAAATCGTACATATATTACAGCAACATCCGGACGAATATGACAAGAAAAAAATTTCCTCACATAAAATTTTTCAATGCCCATACGCAGCAGGAGACAGGACGATATGAATGACGGGCAGCCGGCACTTGTTGTCGTTGACATGCAGAACTACTATCTCCAGAAAAACTCCTCATATTACCGTTATTTTAACAGGATCAATCCCGGGTGTCTCGACTACATCCATGAGCGGTGTGAAAAAACAGTCATCCCGGCAATCGTCAGGCTGCTAAAGGCCTTCCGCAAGAACAAACTTTCCGTGGTATACCTGCGCCTCTGCAGCACGCGGTCAGACCGGGGCGACCTGCACCGGTTTTTCCGGGAAACCTGGCTCCGCGGGGCGGAGCAGGGCTTTGAGGATATCTACCCCCTGGCCGACGACCATTACGCACAGGTCGTGAACGAGCTTACCCCCCTTCCCGGGGACACGGTCATAGAGAAGACCACCTACAGCCCCTTTACATCGACAAGCATCAACGAGGTACTCGCCGGCATGAAGGTTACCGCCCTGGTGATGACCGGCCTCGCAACGAGCCAGTGCGTGGAGACAACGGCCAGGGACGGCTCAGACCATGGATACGAGATCATCCAGGTAGAGGACGGGCAGGCTGATTACGACGAGCTGAGCCACACCTCGTCACTCTTCAGTTCCCAGAGCGTGTGCGGGGGACTCATACTGTCGTCGGACCTGTTTATTAAAAATTACCTTGATCAGCGGTAGACCCTGAAGACAACGTACCTGTCAGTTTCAGGCGCCGTTTCCTCAAAAGGAAGTGAGAAGGGACTGTCAGGCATGGACCCGACCTCTTCCAGGTTTTCCCTCCATACCCGGGGTTTATCGGTAACGGTCTGCCCCTGTTCCATCTGGTACGCTACCTTTCTGAAGCCGAGGTTCCTTCTCAGGGTGTTGAAGTTTTCGTAGGGGACCCGCCCCTCGATATAGAGGTCGGATATCTTTACAATCTCGGCGTTATGGTCCCTGATGATGTTGACGACCTGCTGGTTGTCGGTCAGCGACTCTTCGGGAACCGTTTCCGCCACAACGACCTCGTCACCGGACGAAAAAATATTGTTGTCCACAAGGCCGAGGCTGAGTACGATGAGTATTGCCGCGGCCGCCGCCGGCAGGGTTTTCCAGAGTAAGCGGTTTCTTTTCTTTCTGCGGGCCCTGCGAATTATATCAAAGGCAAGGTCCCGGCACGCGAGATCGCCGCAGGTGCTGTACTCATGGCAGAGTTCCATGGTATGTTTCAGGCGGTCATACTCTTCCCTGCATTTAGGGCAGAGATCGATGTGGTTGAGCATCGCCTCCTTTTCCTCAACGGTTGAGATATCGTCATCAAAGAGATCGGACAGCTGGCTGAAATCCAGGCATTTATCGATCATCATATGAGCCCCCTGGCGTAGAGTCTGTTTTTTAAAAACTCCCTTCCCCGGTGAATTCTCACCTTCACGTTGGAGAGGTTTATATTGAGAATCCCGGCTATCTCGTTGTACGAGAGCCCCTGGATGTCTCTGAGTAACAGAATCTCGCGGTAGTCTTCAGGGAGTTTATCAATCTCTTCTTTCATAATTCGGAGGGAGTCGTTGCGGATCACGTCGTCCTCAGGAGTCTCCCGTTCGTCGGATATCTGGATTTCAAAATCGTCATCACCGCGGGAATAATTCATCGGCACCAGGTTATACCTGCTCGATTTCTTGCGGTAGTTCTTGCAGTAATTCACCATGATGCTGTAGAACCAGGTGGAGAACTTTGATTCGCGCCGGAAAGACTGGAGTGCTTCCATGGTCATGATGAATATCTCCTGGGTTACATCCATTGCTTCGTCATAATTGTTTATTTTTGAATAAACGTATCGAAATGTCTTGTCCTGGTACTTCTCCACGATTGCCGCGTAGGCTTCGAAATCACCGCTGAGTACCTTGTCTATCACTTCTAAATCTTCGTTATTTGAATCTGACATTGGGTTACCGGCTGTGTTACAGGATTTTTACAAGGTAAATATTTTTTTTCATACAGCTCACCAGTTATTGAATAACCTGAAAATAATAAGCCCGCGTTACTAACATGAAAATGCATTTTCAT
>CAZEPS010000091.1:0-3514 GCA_964514165.1 uncultured Leptospirales bacterium | reverse complement strand
ACCACGGTGAGATTCCCGTAAATAAAAAAATCAATTCCGGGTTTATGTCCAGCACCGGCTCGCCGGTGCGGACGCGGGGGCGCAGTTCATTCAGTTGCGGCGGCCCGGGTCAGCCGGTAATTTTCACGAACCTGCGCTTTCCCACCTTGAGGATACCCTCTGCCGGGAGGGGAAGTTCGTAATCGGGGTCGCCTATCTTTTCGTTCTCGAATGAGACCCCTCCCCCCTGGACGAGGCGCCTCCCCTCGCTGTTCGATTTCGCCATGCCTGAGAGGACCAGGAGTTTCACTATCCAGATGCCGCCGCCCCCCTTCTCACCCTTCGGGATGGAATATTCAGGTATGTCGTCCGGGATGTCCTTCTGGACGAAGACCCGGTTAAACTCGTCCCCGGCCCTGTTCGCGGTTTCGTCGTCGTAAAACTGGGAGCAGATGTCCTTTGCCAGGCGCACTTTTAAATTGCGGGGGTGGATACCCCCCTGATCGAGACTTTTCCGCAGTCCATCGATTTCCTTTTCCGGCACGTCGGTGCAGAGCTCGAAGTAGGTGAACATCAACTCGTCAGAAATGGACATGACCTTGCCGAAGATCTCCCGGGGGGACTCGTCTATGCCGATGTAGTTCCCCAGGGACTTGCTCATTTTCTGGACCCCGTCCAGGCCCACGAGCAGGGGCACGGTCATGATCACCTGGGGCTCCTGACCGTATTCCCTCTGGAGATCACGCCCCACCAGGAGGTTGAATTTCTGGTCGGTCCCGCCGAGCTCGATGTCGGCCTGCAGGGCAACGGAGTCGTACCCCTGAACCAGGGGATACATGAACTCAAGGATGGATATCGGTTTCCCCTCCCGGTACCGGTTGGAGAAATCGTCCCGCTCGAGCATCCGGGCCACGTTGTACCGGGAAGTGAGATCCAGCACCTCCCCGAAGTTCATGCCGGAGCACCACCGGGAGTTGAAATCGATGACCGTCTTCTCTTTATCGAGGATCTTGAAGACCTGTTTCTTGTAGGTCTCGGCGTTCTCGAGGACCTCTTCTTTCGTCAGGCGTTTCCTGGTTTCAGACTTGCCTGAAGGGTCGCCTATCATTCCGGTGAAATCCCCGATGAGGAACACCACGGTGTGCCCCATGTCCTGGAAGTGTTTCATCTTTCTTAAAAGCACCGTGTGCCCCAGGTGTATGTCCGGTGCCGTCGGATCGAACCCGGCCTTCACGACGAGTGGCCGGTTCTCCTTTTCGGAACGTTCCATTTTCCTGAGGAATTCCTCCTCAGGGATTATCTCTTCGACCCCCTTTCGGAGCAGTTCAACTTTGTTCTGTATCATCACCCGTATCCCCTGTGAATGCAATTGTTCCGGAATCCAAGATTATATTCCTTCTTATAATTCACGCGCTGAAGCGTTCACCCAAAAACAGGGTGTTATGACCCGCACCGCCGCGTCAAGTGATAAACAACCTGACATTAAACCGCCACCGTTTCATGGCGGCTGATAAAATCCTCCGGTCTTTGAAGAGTGAAAAAATCCTTTACATCATGATAGGTAAATTTAATTGTATTGCACAGATAAACCGGCTTTCGGCCGGGAATAGTGGAGCCAGAAAACAGCAATGGCAAAAAGCAGAACATACAATCCGATTACCTTTATAAAAACCAGAATCAGTGTCAAAATTATTCTGAGCTTTATTATAATAGCGGGATTAGCGACCACGATCTTTTTCGCCACCAATTTTTTTATCGTGTGGAAGAATATCGAGGGCCTGGTAATAAAAGATCTCCACACCATGACTGATATTTCCTACGAGCTTATCGACGCCTGTTATACAGGCACCAGGGTGGAAGACAATATCGACCGCGGCCCTCTGGCTGGCGCACTGAAAAATAAAATCAGGAATATCAAAATCGGGAAGTCCGGGTACCTCTTTGTCATGAACACACGGGGTACGCTCCTGGTCCATCCGAACCAGGAGGGGAAAAACATCAGCGAGTATCCTTTCGTGAAAAGGATACTCGCCGATAAAAATGAGAGAGCCGGCAGCGTAATGAAGTACTCCTGGGAAGGGCGGAACAATATCGCCGCGTTCCGGTATTATGAACCCCTGGACTGGATTATCGTTGCCAAGGCCTACTACAGCGACTTCCTCTACGAGACCATGATTTTTGTCGGGCTGGTCTCCGTAGCCATAATCGCCGGCCTTACCCTTCTGATGATAATAATCTACATATTCCTGATCAGGCGCATCATCATAGAGCCCCTGGGCAGGGCGAACAGGGTTGCCAACTCGATCCGGGACGGTGACCTCACCGTGACCGTCGGCGAACCTTCGGACGATGAAGTCGGCATCCTCATGCATTCCATGGAAGACATTCTTAAAACCCAGCGCGCCATCATTGCCAACCTTTACGGCTACATCGACAAGCTAACCTCTTCGTCGGAAGAGATGAAAAAAATCAGCCACCAGATGAACACCATGTCCCAGGACCAGGCCACTTCCATGGAAGAAGCGTCAGCCGCCCTGGAGGAGACCCTGGCGTCCATGGAGCAGATCACCTCACGGTCAGAGACACAGTTCCAGAACGTGGACAGGAACGCTGAACGGATGGCGGCCATGGCCGGCGAGGCCAAGCAGTCCTTCGAGGAGTCGAAGCGTGTTTCCGAAACCATGGATCGCACGGTAGAGGACGCCCGCAGGGGCCAGGAGGGCCTGAACCGCATGGTGCGGGAGATGCAGAACATAAAAGAGAGCACCGGCAAGATCGAGGAGATCATAAAGATCATCTCGGACATATCGGAGCAGGTCAACCTCCTCTCTCTTAACGCCGCCATCGAGGCGGCCCGGGCCGGGGATCACGGAAGGGGATTCGCGGTGGTCGCCGACGAGATTTCAAAGCTGGCGGAGGAAACCGCCTCGAGCGCGAAAAACATCACGAACCTCGTCCAGGAGGGAAACACCCGGGTCGACGCGGGAACCGAAATAGTGGACCGCACCGCCGAGACCTTTCATTACATCATACAGTCGATCGAGTCGATAACCGAAACCCTGTCCAGGTTCGCCGGCACCCTGAGCAGCCTGGCGGACATCGCCTCAGAGGCCCGGAGCAAGACGGACGGGATCAAGCAGATATCGAACGAAATCTCAATCTCCACGAAGGAGCAGATGGCCACCAACAAGGAGATGTCCTCTACCGTTGAAAAGGTAAACTATTCGTCCCAGGAACTGGTCAACTACGCTGAAACCATCCTCAACGCGTCGGAAGAGATCGAGGGACTCGCCCTCGAAGTGAAGGGCCAGCTCAGCAGGTTCAAATTTTAGATGATATTCAGGAGTAGAATTCCCGGGTCGATGAACCGACGCTCTCACCGCTCAGTTTGGAAAACTCCTTCAGAAGTTCTTTCTGCCGGGGGGTCAGTTTCTTCGGCACGATAATGTTCATCTTCACCAGCTGGTCACCCCGTCCGTAGGAGCCGAGGTAGGGTATCCCGTTTCCCTTGAGCCGGAATACCTGGCCGTTTTCG
>CAZEPS010000090.1:0-15515 GCA_964514165.1 uncultured Leptospirales bacterium | reverse complement strand
TAATTTTTTCATCCACAAAACTTGACGATAACTCGCTTCAGTATCTATTCATGTAAAGAATATTTTATAACTTTTTTATGTACATATAACAACGGGCGTCGGGATTGGATACATCAATTGTGCATGGTTCAGAAAATTCAATGTTAAATCCCATATCCTCATACCTTCCAGATCCAGTACCAAAGTACATGTGATTAATTGAAACTGGCTCGTCCATCCGCCATTCAAAATTAGTTGCCCTCTCAACATTGATTTCCTGTTTATCAGCTTTAATAATGTAACCCTGATTATGTTTTTTAATTGTAAGCAATTTTACATTTTTAAAAGAACCTTCATTTTTCATATAATTACCTTAAAATAAATTTGTAAATACCCCATAACCACCAATACCTTTAAACACAAATAACAGAAAGTCTCATCACGGCAAGATTCGGAGAAGCAATTATAAGCAATCATAGTCTTTACACGAAACCTGAAAATACCCGAAAACCATAAATTACCAGAGGAGCAAAGTCAACATTTTTTTACACTTTTATGGAAACTGTAGTTATTACACATTTATGACTCTTCCATTCTCCAGTGCCGTTCCCTCACAACCACCCCACCTCCGACCTTCCCCCTATCCTGCTCACCTCCAGTATCTGGGGAAACTCCTCTTTCACGTCCCCCAGGTGGGTGATGATGAATATCTGCCGGTATATCTCCTGGAGCTTGTGGAATGCCTGGAGTATCTCGAAGCGGCGGTCGTCGTCCTGGCTCCCGAATATCTCGTCAAAGCCGAGGAAGCCCATGGCGCCGCCCCCCTCCAGGTCAGATATGACCCGGCTGATGGCCAGGCGCAGGCACAGGTTGGCCAGGTCTTTTTCCCCGCCGGAGAAGCGGTCTATCGGGAACTCCTGTCCCTGGTCTGATATCATAAACCCGAAGTCGTCGTCCACGGTGATGGCCTCGTAGAGCCCGCCGGTGAGCTGCTCGAAGAGCCCGCTGGCGTACCGGGACACCCAGGGCCGAATTTGGTCAAGCACCGCGTTCTTGAACTCGTCCAGGTACGCGTCGAGCTTGTCCAGGGCCTGGTACTCTTCCCGGTTTTTCTTCACCGTCTTCCGCCGGGCCCTGTCGTCGTCGAGCTCCTTCTTCGTCGTTTTTTCCTGGTGTGTAATATCCCGGTACTCATCCTTCTTTTCGGTCAGCTTGTCCCTGGCCTCGTCCCGCTTCTTCTCTTCATCAGCCTGGGCATTTTCGGCCCCGGTGTACTTTTCATCAGTGTAGGGAACAGCCGCGAGTTCGGCGTCCTTCTGTTTCTTCTCCTCAATGAGCTTATTCCTGTTCTCTTTCTGATTTTCGAGCTCTTTGGTGAGCTTCGGGATCCCCTTTATCTTTTCGTTCAGGGCCGTGTACCGGTCATGTATCTGCTGGAGCTCATCCAGGGCGGCCCTCACCTCCCCGTGCTTCTTCCCGTCGTAGTCAATTGTGCCGGCCTTTTTGATCTCGGCCTCCAGTTTTGCGAGTTCCTCCTTCTTTTTCGCTGTCTCGCCGGCAATCCGCTTAACGTCTTTTTCGATCTGCTTCTTCCCGCTTGCCATTTCATTCAGGGCTTCAATAGCTGAGTCCTGGTCCTTCTCTTTTTGCTTCAGGGCCGCGAGGGTTTCATTCTGCTTTTTCAGTTCTGCCTCCAGGGCGGCGAGCTCCTCCCCCTGGTACCGGGCCACGTCGGCGTTCAGCTTCTCCAGGGTCGTTTCGTAGGCGTCTTTCAGGGGGCGCAGGCAGGTAGGGCAGGAGGAGCCCTTTCCGGCCTTCGTTATCTTTTCGATGCTTTCACTTCGTTCCCTGACGAGGCCCTTAACACTGCCGATAGCCGAGTTCAGCCGGTTTATCCCGCTGTTCGCCTTCTCGATCTCGTTCTCGATGGCCTTCAGACCCTCCCGGGCCTTTTTCAGCTCGTCGTCAACGCCGGCAAGCCTGTCCCCGTCCCCCTGCGCCTTCGCGCTCTCCTTCACCAGGTACTCTATTTCTTTCTGTATCGAACCTGCCTGTTTCTGTAATCCCTCGACCCGGGTGTGTTTAACTTTAAGATCATCCAGGCGCTCCTTTTCCTTCTTGACCGATATGAATTCCTTTTCTTTCGGCTCCAGCCTGCCGGCCTCGTCCTTCTCTTTGTTCAGTTCGTCGAGCCTCTCTGTGCCTGAAGCGATAGACTCATCAATGCTCTCTATCTTCACCGACAGTGCGTCGGCCTGCGCCTTGATGTCAGAATATTTTCTAAAGAGCACCTGCTGTTCTTTGAACCTCTCCTTCGCTTCCGTGTACGCCTTTTCTGCCAGGGCGAGGCCTTTTTCTGTTTCTTCGATTTCCTTCTTCAGGGCCTCGCCGCTCACTTTCAGCTCTTCCAGCTCCCTGTTTTTCTCTACAATTTCATCATCAGAAAGGAGCATGCTCTCCTGCCCTGCCACCTCGTTCTTCAGGGCGTTCCGGTCGGTCCGCACCAGCTGCTGTATCCTGTCTATCCTGTCCATCCCCACCATCTTCCGCACCAGCTCACGGCGGCTTCCGCCGGTGGCGTCTGAGATGGCCCCGAGCTCCTTCTGCCCGGAGAATATGGACCGGGTGAATGCGTCCTTCCCCATGCCCACGATCTTCTCTATCTCCTCGTTCACCTCCCTGGTGCCGGTGGCCAAAAGCTCGTCTTCCCCGCGGTAGAGGTTCCCCTTCGCGGTGAGGTTTTTCCCCCGGTACTCCCGCACCACCCGGTAGCCCTTTCCGTCAATTTCGAAGACAAGCTCCACTGCCACCGGGTCCTTCTCGTCGGCGCTGCTGCTCCGCAGGTAGTCCTTGACAAAGGGTATCTCCCCGAACAGGGCCAGGACCATGGCCTCGAAGAGGCTCGACTTGCCCGAGCCGTTCTTCCCGATGATGCCGGTGAGCCCTTCGCGGAAGTCCACTTCCTGGTCCCGGTACTGCTTGAAGTTCTTCATGGTCAGTTTATGGATTATCATTGGGCCGCCCCCTCACTCCCCGGACTCGTACCGGTGAAAATATTTCCGGGCAAGTTCCATCATCCGCCCGTATTCCTTTTCGTCTTCTGCCTCATCTTTCAGGTATGCGTCAAAGAGCTCGTCCAGGCTCTCACCCCGGAAGTCCGCGGCGGAGGCGCCCCCCTGTTTCCTGAAAAAGGTCCGCTTCGGCATCACTGACAGGGCCCCCGGGAACTGCTCCGCCACCCAGGCGTTGGGCACGTCAACGCTCTGGGTGGGGGAGATGTTGTGGAGGTAGACGCTCACCAGGGCCCCCTCCCCCACTGCCTGTTCAGAGAACTCTCCGATCTCTTTCTTTATGTCAGCCACGCTCTTTTTCGCGCACTCCTTCACGTCAAACCGGTGCCACGGCCTGGCCGGCACGGGGGTGAACTGTACCGTCACCCCTCCGCCTGCATCAATGTCGGCGATGACAAACCCCTTCTCCCTCCCGGCCTCCCGGTCGCTGAGGCGCTCAGTTGAGCCGGAGTATACGGCGTTCTTCAGGCCGGCTATCTCCTGGAAGTTGTGCCAGTGCCCGGCCGCCGTGTAGTGGAACTCTTTCAGCATGGCAATCCGCTCTCCGGGGAAAATCCGCTCCCCGTACTCGTCCATGATGAAGTCTTTCCCGATGGAGGTATGAAGGATAAGGACGTTCACCTTCCCGGAAACCGGCTCTATGGACTCAATCTCCCTGGCGAAGGCCCCGTCGTCGTTGACATGGGGGAGCCCGTGAAACATGGCCCCGTTGACCTCCACCGCCTCGTACTTCTGTTCAAATACCGGGTACACCCGGCTGACAGACCTCAGGGCCTCGAGGATCGGGCTCGTGTAGATGGTCCGGGGTGTGGAGTGGTTCCCGGCGATGATCACCACCGGTATCTTCGCGTCCGAGAGCCGCTTCAGCTGGCCGAGCCCCTGCACCAGGGGCCGGTTCGCCGGGGACGGCCGGTGAAAGAAGTCCCCGGCGTGGACCACGGCGTCGGGCCTCAGGTCCAGTATCCGGTCCACGGCCGCGGTGAAAGAGCGGTAGAAGTCCGCCTCCCTGAGGTTCACCCCGTCCGGGCCGACCCTGTCCAGGTCGCTGTACCCGAGGTGGGTGTCGGAAAGGTGTGCTATCCTGATACTCATGGTCCCTCTCTGTTTTCTTTTTGCATTATTATACTGTTTTTAGCTGTAAGCGCAAGCACAATTCCGCGGCAGGGGCCTACTGCCCCTCTACCGCGAAACCGGCAGAGCCGCTGCCCCTGCGCACCGGCCTGTAGCCGAACATTTTGAGCTGGCCGTTCACCAGCTTCCGGGTGATGTGCTTCCGGTCATCGTACACGCAGGCCATGACCAGGCGCTCGGCGAATTCCGTGACGTGGGCCCCGGAGTACCCCTCGAGGCGGGCGGCGATTGCCTGGACCAGGAAGAGGTCTTTCTCTTTCAGCCTGCCGCCGATGATGTCCTCCACGATGGCCTCCCGTTCCGCCCGGCCCGGGTTGTCGAACTCGATGACCGCGTCAAAGCGCTTCGGCCTGTTTGCCACCGCCTCGTCCAGCAGTTCCGGGTTGTTCGCCGTGATGATGGTCACCACCCCCCGGTTCTCCCCGATGCCGTCGATACAGTTCAGAAACTCGGAAAGTATCGTCCGTTGCTGGTTGCTGTTCCGCTGGCTCAGGAAGATGTCCGCGTCCTCGATGAAGAGTATGCTCGGGGAGATGATCTCAGCGAACCGGTAGAGGCTCCTGATAAAGCCCGGCCTCAATTGATTCTGCTCAATGATGCTCGCTGTGACCTGGATGATCGGGACCTCCAGGGTCGAGGCCAGGACCTTGCCGAGGAGGGTCTTCCCGTTCCCCGGGCTGCCGCAGAGGATGATGCCCCGGGACGACCGCAGGCCCGCTTTTTGCAGTGCCTTTGCCCTGTCGAGAAAGTCGATGATGTGAAACTGGATGCTACGGCGCAGTTCCGGCGGGAGCTTCAGGTCTTTCCACGAAAACGCTCCAATCCTGACCGGATTGCCGTTATGGTCGAACACACCGCTTTTCAACACACGGTTTTCACGAATAAACCGTTCATACCGCATCAGCAAATCGGTGGTCCTGTTTCGGGCCTCTCCGGTGGTACCGTTACTGATGATACTGAATTCGATTGCCTGGGCGGTTGACCCGTATCTGTTATCATAATTGATAACATGGCGGAACCCGTCGCTGCTTTCGATAAACCCCATGCCGTTCCCGGGAATATCAATATGTTCCCCGCTGTGGAGTTCAATCATCCTGTTGAAGTTGAAACCGACAACCTTCTTGAAATTGCCGGCATACCGGTTGCTGACACCTAACCGGGAATCCTCATCCAGCATCTCAATCACTTCGTCAGTCATGTCGCGGTAGTTTTCCCTGAGAAAGGGAATCAGCCCTGCCATGTAGGGAAATGACACCGGCTTCTCGTAGCGCGCGTTGTACACGTAGAAGTGCTCGGTGCCGCACCCGAGAAACTTTTCCATCGCCTGTTCGGCCGTCAGGCTCCCGGGAAACCGCCGCTCCTGGTCCCACTTCAGGGCGTTGATGAAGGCACCCTCCAGGGCCTCGCCGAGGTCCCGGTAGCCGCCACCGTCATTCCTGTCCTGAATATTTTTAAGTTCAAGTACGCTGTTCTTCTGGTTCATTGTTCTCTCCAAGTATTGTATTCATGCCATTTCTTTCCTCTACAGCCGGTCAGAGATGAAATCGTCTGCCGTACCTTCTCCCATGGTGACCTCGGGCCCGAGCTTGATTTCCCCGTCAGTCGATACGGCGAAGAGGTGGCGGAGGGGCGTTCCCTCGCAGAGGTAGATTGTGCTGCCGTTGTCCGAAACAACCCGAAACGAGCTGTTCCCGCACGCCGGGCAGGCGGGCCCGGGCACCTTTGTCTCGGCACCGGCCGTTACCCGATCTATCCGTTCTTTTGCCTCAATCAGGACCTCCAGCCGTTTAATCTCAGAATCCAGTTCTTCCATTGATTGAATCCGCTCTTCCCGGGTTTTCCTTTTCCTGTAGCCGCACACCGGGCAGCTCAGGTCGGGAATGTTCGAAAAGTCCTCGAAGTCCTCCATGCTCTGCGGCTTCCATACCGGCACCCAGTACCGGCACGCCAGGCACCGCTCCCCCTCCTCTTTATAGAAGGCTTCAGCGTCCCTGACGGCTTTCCGCTTTGCGTCGGCCCTGAAGAAAAAGGTACTGCCGAAGATCCTCTTGAACAGGATCTTCACCGGGAGGAAGAGGTACATCAGGATCGTTTCGATAATGACCCCCCAGATGGCGCTCTTTGTCACCTCGTAGCTGAAGTCCGCGAAATCTTCCGCCTTGTTCATAAACCTGTTTTCCATGACGCGCCTCCCTTAATATCCCAGGAACATGGGCCTGAAAAAATAGGGCCAGAATATCTTCGCCCAGATCAGGTAGTTGGTGATGCTGAACCCGAGGATATACCCGATTGCCGCGTAGGGTATGGCGCCGCCCACGTTGTACCAGAACCCGCCGTGGTACTTCACCTTCGGGGGCCTTCCCTTCGGGTCAAACTGCCAGGCGACCCGCCGGTAGTAGTCCCGGTCAGTCGTCTGAATTCGTTGATAAAATCTTTTAAGTATTTCCATGATACGCTCCTTGCCGTGTATTAGGACAGGACGGAGGGGCCCCCCGGATTATCGGGACTTTTTTTCTTGATTTATTCTCTTTCATCAGAAAAATAACTGTTATGGACAGAAACGGAGCCGGTTCGCGCTATTTCAGCAGCGAGATTGTCAACACCTGGTGGTCCCTGAAGAATGACCAGTGGAACATGAACCGGTACAATATCGAGAACATCCTCCCGGAGTCGACCGGGCTCCTCAGGGGACAGCTCTCCCGGAGCCTCGGCGCCAAGGGGTCCCGGTACGAGAGCCTGGTGGTGCTCCTGGGGGCGAGCCCGATACCGGCCCTCATGATCGCGAACGCCATCAGGCCCGGAACCCTCTGGCTCCTCCACACCCCCGACAAGGAGGAGGCCGTGGCCGGCCTGGTAGGGCCGAACCTGGCCGAAGGCGTGGCCCTCGAGACCGTCCTCCTCGATCAGAACGACCACAACGGGAACAACCGCGTCATCCAGGAACTCCTGGCCCGCCTGAAAAAGAAGCGGGGCCGGACCCTCTGCGACGTCACCGGGGGAAAAAAGATGATGGCCGCCCTCCTGAGCATCGCCGCCCGGGACTCTGGCATGGACATCAGTTACATCGACGCCCGGCGGTACATGCCTAACTCCGGCGTGCCGGTGCCGGGGGAAGAGGCCCTGTTCATTCACCGGCACCGGGACCGGCACATCTCCGAGATTGCGGTGGCCCCCTACGCGCGCATCATCATCAACTACGTGGATACCGGCGCCGGGGGGCAGTTCATCTTCCAGGTGCACACCGAGACCGAAACCAGGAAGTTCACCCGGGACATGACCGGGTCGGATAAGGGCGCCCTCGAGAAGGAGATCAACGCCCTCTACGCATCCATCAACGACCGGATAACCTGCTCCCGCGCCCCGGAGCGGGAACTCGGCGAACTGCGGGGCCTGGTCAAGAACCTCCTCTTTCCCGCCGAGTTCGAGCAGTGCCTCGGGGAGCTCCGGGAGCAGGGGCTGGTGCTGATACTGGACCGGGAGGCCGCCGGCGTCCCCTGGGAGACGGCCCTCCCCGCAACGGAACTTCCCGTTATACGAAAGCTCTACAACGCCTTGCCCCTTAACCGGGACGAGGGGGAGCCGAAGACAGACCTTCTCCTGGTGTTCGGCTCCGGCGAGGGCATTGCCGGGTTCGATGGCCTCGCCGGGAAGATGAAGCTCGCCCTCAGGGGGAGCCCCGCCGGGTTCGAAACCTGTACCGCGGAATCGAGCGGCGACCTCAAGGTGCACCTGGCCAAGAAGCGGTACAGCGCCATCTTTTACTTCGGCCACGCCCGGTTCAGCAGCGACCCCTGTCAGTCGGGATGGGTCTGCCGCAACGGCGAAACCTTCGGCAGCCCGGCCCTGACCGTCATAAACGGCCGGGCCCCGGAGATCATCGTGTCGAGCGCCTGCGAGTCCGCCCGCACCCTCCCCTTCATCAACTACTCCTTCGCCGACGGGGCCCTCGCCGCCGGGTGCGGGGCCTACATCGGCACCAACTGGCTCCTTGAAACTGAACGGAGCGTTCTGTTCCTTACCAGGATGATTGAGGAGGTCTTCACCCGGGGGAGCGCCCACATCAGCGGGTACATGGCCGCCATGGGGGCCCTCAGGGAGAAGTTCGGCGAGGGCGACATCTCCCGGTACAATTACGTGTATTACGGAAGATAGCATTTCTTTCACATGACCGGGAGCCGGGTATACTGGTCCTGCATCATGAACTGTATGAACCGCCGGCACGCATCCACATCGATGAGTTCGCTCATGCAGAGGTACTGGGTCACGTCAAAAAGGCGGGTGACCAGCAGCCGGTCCATGAGGAAACGGTACTCGCCGATAATCGTCAGCACCGCGGCGAGTATCTCGTAGTTCTTCTTGGGCCTCTCGCTGCCGCGCAGTATCCACCGGGCAATGGTAAAGAGGCCCTCGGGACGTTGCGCGAAATTTTTGACGAGGTCTTCCCGCTTCAGCATTTCACCCGCGTTTCGGGAGAGATACTCCGGGCCCGCGCCGGGGTGTTCCGCCAGGCACTTAATGCCGGGTATGACGAGGGCGCAGAGGAGGTAGAAATCTTTGCTGCCCCTTACCCCGCAGTGGCGGAGCATCACCTCGTCAACGTTCGCGATTACGAGCGCCAGGTCAGCTTTATAGATCAGTGACAGGTACAGCACGTCGATGAAGTAGACCAGCTTCTTGGCATGGTCCCACTCCATGAGCCAGCCGTGATTGTCAAACAGGCGGTCCAGGGCGCGCCGGGCGGCCGGGTCTCCCATGATTTCATTGACGATATCGTCCATGACATACCGTATTACCGGGAAGATTCGGTTGAGCTTGCCCCGCTCCAGGTTCATTACCAGCCTGTCAAGCGAGTCCATGTCAGTCGCGTAACCTTCCATCAGCATACCAGCCACATGAGAACAATTAATCCAGCGAGCAGGAAGGGAAGCAGCCTGAACACCCCGGCCAGGCCGTCCATGAGGCCGTCACCGAAAGACGGCCCCCGGCCGCGTACCGGCTCGAGCCGGTACGGCTCCCCCTCCCGGTCAGATTCTTCCAAAAGCATTCTCCGAAAACTCATGAACAGTTTCCCTCCGGTTTTTTATCAACAGGGCGGGTGCCCTCTATTGAATATGACGATACGGGGTGGCGGAATATCGGGAAAAAATATTCATCGTACACGATGTCGCCCTTGTCGTTCTCGTAGCGGTACTGGTCGAGCCGGCCGGTAATGAAGAGCTCGGTGCCGGTCCGGGCGTTGTCCGCGATAATGCGGCCAATTGGGCCCCAGGCCTGGCGCTTGTAGTAGCCGGTCTTTTTGTTCTGACCGAACCAGACATTGTTGGCGATGAAAAAGGCGGACACGCCCGCGGCCAGTTGAAAATAAGATAGGAATCATGAGACTCAGAAGGTAGACTCTGAGGGTTTATGTTGCTGAATTATATTTAATAGTATTGTTATACCGAATACTGTCAAACACGGATGAAAGAGAATTTATTTCTTGAATAATTGAAGTCTGGTATTATGGTGAAAAGCAGTATTTGCCACACCGTCAATTCCTTGAATATTCATATCCTCCTTGACAATTCACCAAAATTTTATTAAATTAGTGAATATATTCACCGAAATAAGCTAATTTCAGGGAATTTCATGATAATTCCAAGAATAATTAAACATGACATTGAAGAGAAACTCTATAAAGGAAAGATAATTATCCTTTATGGTGCCCGGCAGGTGGGTAAAACAACCCTGGTCAGGGAAATCCAGAAGGACTCTGACCGGAAGTCACTCTACCTGAACTGTGACGAACCAGACATCAGGAGCGCTCTCATTGACAGGACCTCCACTGAGCTGAAAAGCTTCATCGGCAACAGTGAACTGGTCATCATAGACGAGGCCCAGCGGGTCAGGAACATCGGCCTGACCCTCAAGCTCATTGCCGATAACTATCCGGGCATCCAGGTCATCGCCACCGGCTCCTCCTCTTTTGAGCTGGCGAACACGATAGTTGAGCCCCTGACCGGAAGAAAATTTGAGTTCATTTTGCACCCCCTGTCCCTTGAAGAGCTCAAGGCGCTCTACGCGCCCCTTGAAATCAACCGGCTCCTGGAACGCTGGACGGTTTACGGCATGTATCCTGACGTTGTCACTGGACCGGGAAAGGCCGGGGACACGATTTCTGAAATATCAAAGAGTTACCTCTTCAAGGACATCTTGAGCTTTCAGCAAATCAGGCACCCCGATTCCCTTGAGAAGCTGCTCCAGGGCCTGGCCCTGCAGATCGGCAACGAGGTGTCGTACAACGAGCTTGGCGAACTCTCGGGACTTGACAAGAACACGGTTGAAAGCTACATCCAGATCCTGGAAAAGGCCTTTATCATCTTCAGGCTCAATCCCTTCAGCAGGAACCTGAGGAACGAACTGAAAAAACTGCGTAAAATTTATTTTCACGACATCGGTGTCAGAAATTCCATAATAAAGAACTTCAACGGCATGGACCTCCGCCAGGACACAGGCCATGTATGGGAAAATTTCGTCATCTCTGAACGCTTAAAACACAATTCAAACCACGGGGTGAACTGCAACAGGTTTTTCTGGCGGAACCACAATCAGCAGGAGATTGATTATCTCGAGGAGAAGGACGGCCTTCTCAAAGGGTACGAAATAAAATGGAAGAAAGCCGGTGCCAGGGTTCCCCGGGCCTTTCTCGAGGCCTACAAAGGGAGCACTGTTTCCGTAGTCAATAACGAGAATTACATGGAATTTGTGATGTGACAGGGAAGAGTAAAATTACGGCAGGGGGCTGGTGATGCCGTGGATGTTGAAGAGCTCCGCCCTCGCCTTCTCTATGGTCTTGTAATCTCCGGATACGGTTTCTACATAGTTGTACTATTTTCGGAACAGGCAGGTTACGTGGTTTCTTCTGGTGGCGTATTGTACCCGGCGGACAGTGAGGCCGCAGAATTTCGCTATGTTTTTACTGGCCCCCTTGTATTTGATGAGGATTTTCTTTTCGGAATTGAGGATGTAGCGTCCGTCGGGGGCCTGGCGGAAGAGTATTGATTCGGACAACTGTTCTTCAAGGTTTTGTTTGAATCGTTTTCGTTTGTTTCCTGGGCGGTTATGGAGGGAACGGAACCCGTATTCTTCATGAAGGACATCAAAGAGCTCGTCCAGACTGAAAAGGCCGGAGCGGGTGGAGAAGCTGATCCGGGCGTTGTCCGCGATAATGCGGCCGATGTTTCCCCAGGCCTGGCTCTTGTAGAAGCCGGTCTTTTTGTTCTGACCGAACCAGACATTGTTGGCGATGAAAAAGGCGGACACGCCCGCGGCCAGTTGAAAATAAGATAGGAATCATGAGACTCAGAAGGTAGACTCTGAGGGTTTATGTTGCTGAATTATATTTAATAGTATTGTTATACCGAATACTGTCAAACACGGATAAAAGAGAAATTATTTCTTGAATAATTGAAGTCTGGTATTATGGTGAGTACCAAAATAGAGTTAGCCGGTATATTCGGAGGAAATCGAATGAGAAATCAAAAATCAATAATTCGTCCACAAAACCCCTGCCCCGGCAGTGCTTCACCGGGACGATTTAAAATGCTGCTGTATTCCATCCCGGTATGGGTGCTGGTACTGCTCCTGATTTCATGCGGCACTTCAATGGAAAAGCTACGTCCGTGGTTGAATAACATGAAGGGCGAAACAACAATTAATGTTGAAGGAAAATGGGAAAGTCCTGAATGGGGTACCGCGTATTTTATCCAGAAAGACGGCAACCTCACCGGCACCATAGGAAGTTACGAGATTATCGGATCCATAAACGGCGACACGGTATACCTGGTAATCGGTTCATCAGGAACTTTTTATAATTCAGCCATCTTAAAGTATTATAAGAATTCCCTCATCGGCAAGTACACCTATAACAAATTAAAGGATGATAATCTGCCGCGGAAATCGTATGCCATGACCCTGATCAGGGAAGGGGAATAACAGAAGTTACAGATCTGTCAAGACAGCGGCCCGGCTTCTGGCTTATTCCTCAACCTTGATATTAAATTCTATCTTTCCGGGAATTATATGAGACAGTTCACTTTCAATTGCACTGTCCCTGAAATTATTCTGAATATGGAAATTTTCTACAGGGAATTCGGTTTGCGTATCACCTATCCAGCCCAACTTTGGCAACCGCCATTTCTTCAGGAAGCCATGAATGAACAGGGATTCCATGTTTTTGAGTTCTAACCCCTTTAAATCAGGAATCTCTGAAATTGCGACCCGGGTGAGGGACAATATTTTTGCCCCGGTTTCTTTGATCTTTTTTGAGCCGTCCGGTTTTTTGAAGTATTTCAAATATTGGGCCTCTTCAGTTATTCTATATAACGAATAGATATCATCCTGGAAATATTTTATATCTTCAGGAAGCCACCACTTCCCATATGATATAAACCTGAAATGATCTTTTAACCTTCCATAATAATTTCGTGTTGAACCTATATAGTACACCTGATACCCTGGTGTAGCTGGGAAAAGAAAAAGGTATATTCCGTTGTCATGTACCAATTCGGTTTTCTCTTCTACAAACGCATTGAAGGGTTCAATTTGAATCCAGTTTAGAATTACTTCGGTCATAGTTATCACCTCAAAGCCTCATAAATGATTATTAATTTTATAATGATCTATTACCTCGTAATCAAATATCAAAAAAACCACCAATCTTTTTGGCAGGAAGAGGTATTTCAAAAAGAAAAGTAAATTCCTCTCTGTATAATAATTCATTAATGTCTCAAGATCCTTTGATACAAAGTGCCCAAAGCATAATAGCATAGCTTATCAGGATATAAGTTAGATGGATGCCAGTAATCGATAATAATTTTCCCATCTGATTCATAGATAAATTCAGTCTTCTCAACTGCTCTTAATTCCCTGTCCCACACAATGTCAAAGAATTCTTTCGTATTACCGCAGAGAATAATTTGTGGATCAATAATCCTTATTTGCTTTAATATCAGCTTCTTATCATGCAGCGCATATTCCATAATATCTTCATGGGTAGACAGGCTTTCCCCATTACTTTTCTTAACATTAACTATTGCTGATGATAATAAATAATTCCTGCAGGCATCCAGCTTTTCCTCAGAGCTCGGAAACAGGGGAATTTCTAAATGATTGATTGTATTGAGCAGGTAAATCCAGTAAGATGCAGTCCAGAAAACTTTATATTTAGGCCCTTTCCAATTATCCCTTATTATATCTGCAAGATTCCAGTTTTCTTCCTCACCGTATGCTTCTTTCAAAAAAAGCATTATTCTCTTTTCAGATGACAGATATCTATCAATATCAATAATTCCATCTTCAATAAAGACTTTTTCTTTGTGCAACGGCAGATTTTTCCATTCTCCAAACAGCTCAATCTGTTCCTTTAAAATTTTTGCTTTCATATATACCTCCGTTATTTCAAGGAATATCGGCACTGCCTTCGCTAACTGTCCGGGCTTTTTTTAAAAAATTGAAATTAATCATCAAATACATCATTATTTTGTCTTTCAAAAAAAATCAAAACAAGCGATCCTCACGTAATCAGCCTCATCAATGGGAAAGTGATCACCCTCTTTCCAGCCCTCATCTTTCAGGTCAGGGTTTATGTGCTTGCTGGTTATGAGCATAAACCGTGGAATCTCGATAATGATATCCTGCCGATTAACAGTCCCTCCGAGAAAAATTGCGAGGGGCCTTGCTAATTCATACTCATCAAATACGTATAAAAAACCCCGAGGCATTTCGGGCAGAGCTCTACTCCCCAGTGACGGCCGCACAGGCCCCTCCATGTCCACTGGGGGCTTATCACGAAGATTCACTCCACTCCAATCCAGATAATTTCCCCCGGACTGCTGTTCCGTGACAGGAAAAGGGTGAACTCCTCAAAAGAAATGATTTCACTCTCTGTAACATCGACAAGTTCCTTTTCGTCATAGCCTGAGTATATGATCTGATAGTTTTCATCCATGAGCCCCGTAACAAAGGGGGGCCTCTTTTCAAAGGCAAATTCAAACTGAATAAAACTCTCTCCCGGGGCTTTGAAAAGATCAATAAGCAGCGAACTTGATTCTTCTTTCCTGCCGTTGTCAAAGAGGAAGTACCAGACATTGTTTATATCGATGCCGTCCGGCAGGGTAAAGGTGATATCGTAGGTGTTTACCGGTTCTATATACGAGTGACGGAGATACTCGGAACCGGTGATAAGATCAAAGAGTGACGCGTAACTCTCCACTTCAGCGATTGCTGAATGAATTGAATTGTCCCTGAAATGCTTGAACAGCAGGGTCAACGTTTCAGGCATAAAGCGTATTTCAGACAGTTTCATGATGTCCTCCATGGATGTTATTTCACCGTTCGCCAGCGGCTAACTGTCCTGAAATGTTTTCACCCGTTGCCCCTGTTAATGTAATTATAATATATATAAGCAAGAATAATAAAGATCGACATCGAGGGTTTACTTTAGTACCATACCCAAAATGTGTTTGCACTTTGCTTTCACATCCTCAACATCTATTTCATCCCCAACCTTAGCAAGTTAAATTAATTCCCTATTATAAGGTTTTATTAACATTCAATCGTATATACTAAACCTGTTTAAAACAGCCCTATCCTCACGTAATCAGCCTCATCTTTCGGAAAGTGGTCGCCCTCCTTCCAGCCCTCCTCTTTCAGGTCAGCGATGATGTGCTGCCGGGCAGCTTCGGCCGCTTCGTCGCCCCAGAGTTCGCGCACCTCTTCTATGCCCTTCTGGTGGTGACGTTTTTTTCTATGCTTCATACCATAAGATTTCGAGCCGGCAAAGGCGTCGAGCCACTGGTGTACCTCGGCGTAATGCCTGCCGAAGGTCTCAATGGACTGACGGCAATGTTCTTTAAGGTGCATGTATATGTTACCCTTATCGATTTAAATAAATTGATTTCACTATTTCAGCACATTGCAATAAATAGTATAAATACGATTATTATCACCAGTGTACGAATATCACTGGTGAAAATTGAATACAGCATCAGCCCTATTCCAAGCCAGAACAATCATGCCTCCATTTGAGTAACAGATGATTACTGATGTAATTCGTTAAGGGCGGCTTGGATATTGATCCAAGTATTAAAGGATGATGAATATTCATACCAGTCTGAACCATCATAGAAAAAGATTACTAAAGAAGGATCGGAATGAATTTCATAGCAATATTCAAGCAGATCTTTGTCATAGTGTGAAGTGCAATTGAATGTTTTTATTATAACACATTTATTTAAGAGATTATCCAATTCAATAGTGGAATTGACGTAATATAGCATTTCAAGAACCATGGAA
>CAZEPS010000089.1:0-15524 GCA_964514165.1 uncultured Leptospirales bacterium | reverse complement strand
CCAGGTTTCGGACGGTGGCGGACCCCATTCCCACGAGCTGAATCGCGAAAGAGGTGAACACCGCCAGGGTCGGATCGAGCTTCACCACCAGGATGAGGTAGGGGGCCCAGAGGAGACCGCCCCCGATCCCGATAAGTGACGCGAAGGAGGCGATAACAATCCCCACCGGCACCAGGGGCCAGTTCTCCAGCATCAGGAGTTCTGTCATTTTTTTTCCGATTCCTGGATGTTGTCAATCATCGACTGGAGGGTGAAGAGGACGTACATGTCTTTAAGGAGTCTGAACTCCTTGAGGATCTTGTGCAGGCGTTCGGTTTCTTCCGTGAAGTATGATCGCGCGTTCGGGAAATTTTTCAGGTTGTCCTCGTGCATCGCCACGGCCTCCTCGAACTCGCAGGCCATCCGCTCGAGCTGGGCCACGAGCTCCTGGATATTTATGGAGAGGTCGTTGATGAGTTTCCCGAGAACAGCGATTTCGTCCCGGGATTTGATGTCGATCCGCAGGCTCAGGTCCCCGTCTGACATCTTGTCCGCCATGTTAATCATGTACTGGATCGGCGACGCGATCTGGATGACAAAGAGGAAGAGGACCACGGCAGAAACGATGATAAGGATCAGTATCATGATGACGAATTTCCTGGCAAGCCGGTCCAGTATGACGTAGGCGTGCTCGGCCGGCTTTTCGTCTTTCTTGATCCTGTTAATTTCTTCGAGCACCTCGGCCCGGTAGGAGTCGCTCTTCAGTTCCCACACGAACTCCCCGGCAACGAACACGTTGGCGATGGCGATAAGCAGGAAGTAGAATATCATCTTCTTCCGAAGGCTGGTTTTTCGCTTTTTTTCCCTCATCTTCTTCATGGTCCCGAAGAACGATCTCAAATATTACCGCCGCAAGGGTTTTATGACAAGTATTTTCGGATGGGGGGGATTTTTTTTGACTGTCTTCGATCACCCGGGCCGGGAGACGGCAGTCATAATTATTATGGGGGCCTCTACTAATCAAACAGGATGTACCCTCTATTATCCAGGTACATTTATAAAAAAATAACCCTTAAGGGTACATCTATAAATCGGTTTTATTCAATATTTAAATGGGATAAAACCGATTTAAACCAACATATGTGCCCAAAGGGAACCTCCTGTTTAATTTATAGAGGTTTCCATAAGTAAAAAAATAGTTGCCCTATCATGCGCGTCTGTTATAGAATATGCTGGTTTTTGGATGTGCCCTATATTGACGTAACAGGGTAATACATATTCAGAAAAAGTATATGATTCAATTTAATACTCATGTGACTCTTCCTGCCCTGATTCTACAGTCGGTATGTATCGGAATACTTTTAATCGGATTTCTCCTCTTTGCTTATATATATCTACGGTCAAGGCAGAGATTGCACCTGGCGGTGCTCCTCATAGGCCTGATCAGCCTTATACACGTGGGATGCGACGTCACTATTGTCCTCTCGGCGTGGGCCGGAAACCCCTACCTGGGCATGACGTTTCACTCGATACAGGCTTTTTCTTCCCTCTACTTTTTTTTCGGACTGCCCTTTCTGCTGGACAATCTCCTCGAGGTGAACCTGGTCTGGAGCAGGATTAACCGCGTATTTGTGTATGCCGGTTCGGTTTTTGCCGTGGGAATAGCCGTTTTTTCTCTACTCAATCCAGATTTGTACGTTTCCCTTTCCATCCACCGGGACACCTGGCTCGTCAATGCCTGGGATTACGGCAGGGGAAAAACCGGCATTCTCTACATGGTGAGGGATGTATGGGTAATGATCCTGCTTGTTTACACCATGATCAGTCTGCTTGTTGATATAATGCTGAACAAAAGCCACCGCTATACACTGCTTCCCTTAATTGGTATTGCCCTTGCCATACTGGGTGCCGTGGATGATACCTTTTACGTGTACACGAGGTCCCGGTTCACTCTCTTTCCCCAGGTCTACTATTCAAGGTTTTCAATCGGCCTTACCCTTTTCATAATTTTGACAATGATTGCCATAATAATCAAGTTTATCGACCAGGCCAGGGACGTGGAAAAGGCCTCGAAGATCGAATCCCTCGGTATTTTTGCCGGGGGTATCGCGCACGATTTTAACAACCTGCTGACCGCTATTATCGGCAATCTCTCGATGGCAAAAATTCTGGCAAAAAATAAGAGCGAGATCCATGAAATACTATCCGATGCTGAAAAAGCAAGCCTCCGCGCCCGAAGCCTCACCCGGCAGCTTCTTACATTTTCAAAGGGCGGCGTTCCCATCAAGCAAACCACCTCAATCAAGGACCTTCTGACAGATACGGTTAATTTTATTCTGAGCGGGTCCCACATCAAAAGCGATTTTTCTTTCTCAGCTGGCCTGTGGGATGTAGACATTGACGAAGATCAGATCAGCCAGGTCATAAACAATCTGGTCATCAACGCCATGCAGTCAATGCCGCACGGGGGCAGGATTTCCATATCAGCCTGTAATCGTGAAATTTTAGACGATGATGAGATAGACCTGAGAAAGGGCAGGTTTGTGATCATAACAATCACCGATACGGGGCAGGGTATTCCTGAAAAGATTCTCAAGAATATTTTTGATCCATATTTCACAACCAGGGAGATGGGCAGCGGCCTCGGCCTTGCCGTGTCATATTCGATTATAAAAAAACACGCCGGCCATATTGCCGTTAATTCAAAAAAAGGAACAGGAACAACCTTCAGGCTTTTCCTTCCGGCTTCGCATAAACGGCAGGGAATTGTTGAGAATAAAAATGAAAAGAAAACAGTTTCATTCTCGGGAAGGGTGCTTTTCATGGATGATGAGGAGATAATCCGCATACTCGGGAAAAAAATGTTCTCACATCTCGGTTTTGACGTGGTTTGCACCGGGGATGGGGATGAGACCTTCGAGGTATACAGGCGTGAAAAGGAAAAGGGCAGGCCCTTTGACATAATCATTATGGATCTCACCATTCCGGGTGGTATGGGGGGAAAGGAAACAATCGGAAGGCTCAGGCAGTATGATCCGGACGTGGTGGCCGTCGCAAGCAGCGGTTATTCCAATGATCCGGTCCTTGACAGATATGAAGAATACGGTTTTGCCGACAGGCTGGTCAAGCCATACCAGTATGAGGAAATAAAAGCGGTTATAAAGCGAGTATTTTCATGAGAGGGAAATATTCTTGACTGATACAGATTATAAAAAGAGAATTACAGCGTATCCTGTTCCGGTTCTTTCGATTCGGAGATCCAGGGAAGAAACATATAATTGAAGAGGTTATTCATGGAACGATATATCAAAAAAATACTGGTGCCGGCGGACGGCTCTGAACCTTCGATCAGGGCGGTTGAGATGGGAATCGTGGTCGCCAGGGCGGCCGGGGCCAGGCTGACCATCCTCGAGGTCGTCGAAGAGTTCGGGCCCCTTCCCGGCTACTACGAGGCCGCCCCTGCCGGCAAAGACCGTGTCAAGTGGATATCGGAACAGCGTTTCGAGGAGATTCACCCGATGCTCGTGGAGGAGGGGGTCAACTGGGACAGAATAGTGACCGAGGGTTACCCCGCGGACCGTATCGTTGAGATCGCTGATGAGGGGAATTTTGACATTATATTCATCGGCAGCCACGGCCTTTCCGCATTCGGGAGGTTTCTTATCGGGTCCGTGTCGGACAGGGTGGTACACCACGCCCACTGTAGTGTTTGTGTTGTGAAATAATCAGTTGAAACCGAAAGAGGCCCCGGCGTTTAGATTGATTGACACTGTCTCAACACTGGAAGCGATCCTGAACTGGTTAAGGAGCCGTATATTCTCTTCATCTTTCTGCTCAATTGATTGAACCTGGGCAGCGATAAAGCAGGCGGCACCGTTCCTGATGCGGTAATCAAAACCGAAAGTCCCGCCATATGTGGTGTTTTCCGATTCCGATTTAAACCCCCGATAGCTGGTCTCTGACGTGTTCCCGGAATATAGAAAGCCTGCGGAAAAAATGAATTCTCCGGCGAGAGTGAAATCAACGCCTGCCTTAACAGTATATGCCAGGTCCTTGTGGAACCGGGTCCTTTGTTTTTCAACGTATTTTGGAATATCACGGCTGGCTGACATACGGGTGAACCGGTAGGTCACCGGGCTGGTAACCGCGGCCTCAGCGGCAACCCCGAAAAAACGGAGGGGCTTGACGTAGGCGCCGAGGATCATGGTCACTCCACCGGTGTATATCGGATAAAATGACCTGGTTTCGTCGAATGTCATGCTGAAATCTAACAGGGTTGGAGCCGTGAAATTACGCCTGGCTCCCTTGAACCGGTCCTTACGAAATGTCAGCTCTCCTGACCCGAGCATGAATCCGATATCAAAAAGATCATGACGGTATGCATATCCGATTGAACATTCTGTCGGAATCATTGTCGTTATAATCTCCCTCTTGAATGTTTCTTCGAAGCCGTTTAACTGGGTGCCCATCTTTTCATTATTTTCAACAAGGGAACGGGTATACCCGGTTGTTATCTGAAAACCGAGGGAGCTACGGCTTGTGGTTGCGATGCTGTATGATATGACCAGCGCAGGGGAATATTTCAGTGTTCTGTTGGCGCTGGAATAAAAGAATAATCCATTGGTCAGATCAAATGCCAGGGCCTTATCCTCTGTTTCCGTTATATTAACCTGGTCCAGCTCACTGGTTGAGAGGCCGATGCCGAAAATACCCTTACCGGCCCTCGAGGTTACAGCAAAGTATACGCTTCCTCCAATGCTGGTTTTTACCTTCGAGAATACGGTTTCAAATTCTGAGGCAGGTTCGTCATAGGCGGCTTTGACGACTGAATCCTGGAACACCCTGCCGGTGATATTAATTCCGATCTGGTTCGGATTGTCCAGCTGCGACATGAGGGCCGGGTTTCTCAAGGCGTCAAAGGCCCTGTCTGAATAGACGCTGACGAGCCGCCCCATGGAATATGAACTCCCGAAAGCCCGGGTCGCGAAAAAAATTAGTGCAATAATGGAGAGTATGACACTCCTGTAACTTTTCATACCTGTGATCCTTTTCCGGTTTCGGGACGCTTCGTTTGTACAGTTATCGGCCTTTTACTGTCTTGATAGTAAATGTAGAATTATATGATTTACGTTTCAATAAAAAAACAATCAAAAATGCCGTCTTGTTTACCTCACGGTAACAGGGAAAGCACTAATGTTGATGACAAAAACAGGCTTTTATTGAGTATAGGACATGAGCGTTTATGCCTGTTTTCAGGGCGGATTTATCCTTCACTTCATGGTGAATTAATACTGGAAAATAAATCCTGCTCTGTGTATATTATAGTATCATAAAAATAATCTGTGAATCTGGTACTGGTTCCAGTGGGCCGGGATCAGAAACTGACACTGAGAGTAGTTACGGACAATATATGGCGGTATCCCTTCAGGTTGGCGTAAAACAGACACAGAAACTGGTCATGACCAGGTCCCTTCTGCAGGGGATTGAACTTCTCCAGCTCACCACCGTAGAACTAAACGAAAAAATACAGTCGGAACTCCTTGAAAACCCGGTCCTGGAAGAGGATGACTTCGCCCTGAAGTCTACAGATGAACCGGGTACTGAACTGGCTTCAAAAATAGACCAGAGCCTGAGCGGCGAGGAGGGGGCCATTCCCGCCTATGACGAGATCTACGGGGCCGTCAGTGACGTAAGCGACACCGGCACCATCAACAGTGAAGACGCCCGCCGAAGGCGTGACTACCTGGAAAGCTGCATAACCACCAGGGAGAGCCTGTCGGAGCATCTCCTCTGGCAGGCGCGGATGACCGCTGAAAACAGCGGGGAATATTTCATCTATGAACGGATCATCACCGCCCTTGACGGAAACGGGTTCCTGAGTGAAGATATTTCCGTAATCTGCGACGGGGTTGAGACCAGAGCTATTAATCGGGCGTTGCGGGCGATCCGTGAATTTGATCCGGTAGGGTGCGCCGTCGGATCAGTGAAAGAGAGCCTCCTGATTCAGGCCCGGTTTTTTTATCCTGACGACACTATCCTCCACAGGGTTATCAGCGACCACATTGAACAGGTGGAGAAACTGGATTTTGCATCCATAGCCAGGGATTGCGGCATTTCGGTGCGGCATGTTATTGAAAAGAACAGGATCATCCAGGGCCTGGACCCCTTTCCCGGCAGGAAGTATTCAACTGAGGCGACCAGTTACATTTTTCCCGATATAGAGGTGTTTGTCCATGATGATAGAATTTTCGTGACCCAGCGGGACGAGTGGCTCCCCCGGGTTCGGATTAGCTCCTACTACGCGGACCTGGCCCGTAAAAAAAATATTGAAAAAAAAGCACGGGGTTATATTCAGGATAAAATCCAGTCGGCCCGGTATCTGCTGCAGAATATCGCTTCCCGCAGGGAGACTATCCAGCGGGTCGTCGAGGCCGTGATGGGGAGGCAGGATGATTTTCTCAGGAAGGGTCCGGGCAACCTGAAGCCCCTTACCCACCAGGATATATCACGGGAGGTCGGCATGTCGGAGTCCACGGTGAGCAGGGCCACCTCAGGTAAATACGTCCAGACCCCGTGGGGAGTGTTTGACCTCAAGTATTTTTTCGTGTCACGGCTCAGGTCCAGTGACCGGAGCCGTGACCGCTCTTCAGACCAGGTGATGGCGGTCATCCGTCATCTTGTGGAGCATGAAAACCCGGAAGCCCCCCTCTCTGACGAGGAGATTGCCGGGTACCTTGAAAAGAACGGGGTATCGGTCGCGCGGCGGACCGTCGCGAAATACAGGGGAATTATGAACATACCTCCCCTCCACAGGAGAAAGAAATTAAATCTGATGAATAAAGAGGAGCAGACATGAATATAATCATCACCGGACGTCACATCAATGTTTCCGACAGTCTTCGCGAATACTCGGAGAAAAAGATAAAAAAACTGGAGAATCATTTTAATCAGCTCATCGATGCCCACGTGATTATGTTTTCTGAAAAACATGACCGTATCGCCGAGGTCATAATAAACGGAGACGGTGTCCAGTTTCACGGGAGAGAGAAGGCGGCGGATTTTTATTCCGCTATCGATCTCCTTTTTGACAAGATGGATAAACAGGTGACCCGGTACAAGGAGAAACACCAGGCGCACAAGGGCCCTGACAAAACCATGATCTCTTCGTACGACTATGACATTGAAGAGGGGAAGCAGGTCATGCTCAACCAGGTGAGCAACAAGCCAATCGATCGCGTCGAGGCGTTCCTCCAGATGAACAACAGCAAATCGGATTTCATGCTTTTCAAGCTCGGCGTGGGGCAGGTTGAAAGCGACCTGGACTACGCGAACAAGAACTACGCTGTTCTATACAGGGACAATGAAACCGTGAAGCTGGTCGAGATACCCTACAACAGGATAAAGGAAAACAGGTTTGACAAGGGTTCTTTCGTTGAATACATACTCGACGTCAAAGATGACTCCCCGTCACATCCGAAGATAGACTTCAAGCAGGGGAACGGCAGCAGCATTAATAATTGCACCATTACGGAAGCTGTTGACTGGATTGAAAAATCAGGGGGGAAATTCCTGCCTTTTTTCAACAGTGAGAGCCAGTACCTCAATATTATCTACCGGGACGGAGATGACCTTCGGGTCATGGTCCCCGCGTTTTAGATTCTTTTATCAGTAACTGGCAGCTTTTTATCTTGACCGGTACCGCGCCGGTACAGTATGTTCGTGCTCACGGACGGCCGTGCCATGGATGACAACAGGATACTCATAAAACAGTTTCTCGGTAAAACCGGAAGAATAGATCTGCAGATTCGGCTCGTCGCCGGCGAGAACGGGCTGAACAGGGAGATCACCGTCGGTGACATGAACAGGCCGGGGCTGACACTGGCCGGTTTTTACGAATTCTTCGCTTACGACCGGATTCAGATATTCGGCCTTGGTGAATCCGCATTCATGCGCCAGCTTACCCGGGAGCAGAAAGAGGAATCATACAGTAAATTCTTTACATTTGATGTCCTCTGCTGCGTTTTCACCCACGACGTGACCCCTGACGAGATTTTTTTGAAATACGCCGAGGAGAAGAACGTTCCGGTTTTAATAACAAAAAAAAGCACCACCCGGTTCGTGAGTTCCCTGGCCCACCTCATGGACGAAGTGTTCTCGCCGAGCGTCACCATGCACGGGACCCTCGTCGACGTTTTCGGAGTCGGGGTGCTCCTGATAGGCGACAGCGGGGTGGGAAAGAGCGAATGCGCCCTGGAACTCATCGAGCGGGGGCACCGGTTCGTGGCTGACGATGTGGTGGTGATCCGTCAGATTGACGAGTCCCTTCTCATGGGGAGCGGATCACTGATCCTCAAGCACCACATGGAAATCAGGGGCCTTGGGATTATCAACATCAAGGATATCTTCGGCATACGGTCCGTGAGAAACAGGAAGCGGATCGAGCTGGTGGTCTCTCTTGAATCGTGGGACAATGAAAAGGAGTATGACCGTCTCGGGCTCGAGGAGATGGGCTACACGATTCTCGACCTTGAGGTCGCGTACATAACCGTACCGGTACGGCCGGGCAGAAATATACCGATAATAGTTGAGACAGCGGCCCTGAACCAGAAGTTGAAAAAGATGGGGATCTTTTCGGCGCGAGATCTTGATGAGAACATACAGAAGTGGATTCGCACGGAGAAAAGTAAAGATGGTTGAAAAGAAAGTCCAGGTAAAAAGCGACGCCGGCGTCCACGCCCGTCCGGCCATGATGATGGTTCGGGAAGCCATGAAATATAAGTGCAACGTAAAACTGGTAAAGGGAGGCGACGAGGCTGACTGCAAGTCCATCATGTCGGTCCTGGGGCTGGCCATTGTTTCCGGTTCCCGGCTGACAGTCAGGGCCGACGGCGAAGGGGAAGAGGAAATCGTCGACAAGATAGTGAGCCTTATTGAGAACGACTTCAGGTAGAGCTCTGTCCCTCTGTGGCTGATAAAGTGAAGATTAGGGATAATTTGTTCAATAAAAGGCTGTTCCGGAGCGACACCGGGCTTCAGGACGTCATCTTTCTTGTCGGCATATTTCTGTTCATATCGATCCTGATAATCGGCCTTTTTCCCGGAAAGAGCGCCGGCATGGAAATAGACCGGGAGTTTTTCATATACGCGGTCATGACGGTTCCGGCAATAGCCGCGATATACTTTATCATCATCTCGTTCCGCCGCAAGCTGAATTTCGACACACCAATTATAAGTTCGAGCATCAGGAAGAAGATAATCCTGGCATTCGTGTTTGTCGCCATTCTTCCGAACCTTCCGATCGTAATTGTTTCGTATAACGTATTAAACCGCACGATTTCAAACCTCATCTTCGACAAGACATCGGCGGCCCTTTCCGAAGCGGTCGACATGTCCCGGGAACCGGTTGCCGAGATGGGAGACCGGATCCGCGACGAACTTGCTGATCTGAAATACTCCATGTCCCGGGGGGGGGGCTCGGTCCTCAGCAGCCGGGGAAGGGACATACTGCGGCAGAAGGCCGCCATCAAGGGAATGTCCGTCCTGTTTTTTAATGTTTACTCGGCGCGTTCAGGGTACTCTGTTGTTCCCGCAGACGGGGGCCATCGGAATTTTCCGGACGGGCTCAAAAAATTTTATTCAGTCATCGAAACCGGGGCCGAAATACGGATAGATCAGCTTGCTATTGCCGGAAAAAAGTACCTGGCCGGTTCTTTCCGCACGGGAAACGTTCTGACTGTTCTCTATGATCCCATACCGGAAAAAATCTTCGCCCGCCAGAAACTGTATACCGGTTCACTGGATGATTACCGCCAGCTCGAGTACCTCTTGAAGACCTTTTTCCGCGGCCGGGTAGGTCTGTTCCTTCTGGCGCTGTCGATCTTTTCCGTTACGGTTTCCATGCTGGTGAGCATATTCCTCTCCAAGAACATCACCCGGCCGGTGCTGAACCTTTCCGACGCGGCCCGTGAAATAGCCTCGGGGAATTTCAGCCTCAGGATTCGGCACGATTCGGAGGACGAGCTCGGGGTGCTCTACAGTTCATTCAACCAGATGGTCTCGGAGCTCGACCGGAACCGCAGGGCCATGTATCAGAAACAGCGGCTTGAGGCGTGGCGGGACATGGCGAGGAGAGTGGTCCACGAGGTGAAGAATCCCCTGACCCCCATACGCCTCTCGGCGGAGCGGATGCGGAAGCAGTACCTGAACGGGAACCCGAACATCGAGGAGATAATCCTTTCCGGAACGGAAACCATCGTGGAGGAGGTGGAGGTGCTCATGGGGATACTCGCCGAGTTCACCAGGTTCGCCCGGCTTCCCGAGATGAAACCGGTACGGGCCGACATCAACGAACTCCTCGAAGGGTGCGTGAACATGTTCTCCGCCCACGAAAGGATCTCGTTTACGGTGCGTACTGATCCTTCCATGCCCCTGCTCTTTATTGACAAGGTGCTCATGAAGCAGACATTCACGAACCTGATACAGAACGCCGCTGACGCGGTCGAGATGACGGGCGCTATCGAAATCGTGTCGGAATACAAGCGGACGGAGAACCGGGCGGTGATACGGATAATCGACGACGGAATCGGCATCCGGAAGGAGAACCTGGATAAGATATTCGACCCGGGATTTTCCACCAAGCCCTCGGGGACCGGCCTCGGGCTTGCCATCGTGGAGAAAATAGTGATGGAGCACCGGGGGACAATTTCATGCAGTTCGGAATACCGCCGGGGGACCGAGATCGCCATAGCGCTCCCGGTCAATCCCGGCGAGGAGACGATTTATGGCCAGGATTCTGATAGTTGACGATGAAGTGAACATCATCAAGACCCTGAGTTCAATTTTACAGGACGAGGGGCATATCGTGTTTCCCGCGAAAAACGGAGAGGAGGCCCTCCAGTTCGTGCGGAAGAACGACATCGACCTTTCGATCCTGGACGTGTGGCTCCCGGACATGGACGGCCTTGATCTCATGGACCAGGTGCGGGAGCTGAACCCGGGGGTGGCCGTCATCATGATTTCCGGTCACGGATCAATCGACATAGCGGTCAAGTCCACCAAGATGGGGGCCTTCGACTTTCTCCAGAAGCCCCCCTCGATGGAACGGGTCCTCACCTCGGTGAACAACGGACTGGAGCACGCGCGCCTCCGGAAAGAGAACATCAAGCTCAGGCACGATTCCCACGCCGACGATGAGATGATCGGAAGCTCCTCCCATATAGCCGAAATCCGCCGTGTCATCGAGACCGCCGCGGCAACCAGCGCCCGGGTCTTCATCACCGGCGACAGCGGCACCGGCAAGGAGCTGGTCGCCCGTGACATCTACCACCGATCGAAGCGGTACGACAAGCCGTTCGTCAAGGTGAACTGCGCCGCCATCCCGGACGAGCTCATCGAGAGCGAGCTCTTCGGCCACGAGAAGGGGGCGTTCACCGGGGCGGTGAGCCGGCGCATCGGCAAGTTCGAACTTGCCAACATGGGGACCCTCTTCCTCGACGAGGTCTGCGATATGAGCCAGGCGGCCCAGTCAAAGGTGCTCCGGGTGCTCCAGGAACAGCAGTTCGAGCGGGTCGGCGGCAACGAGACCATTACCGTGGACGTGCGGGTCATATCCGCCACGAACATCGACGTGAAAAAGGCGATCGAGGACGGCCTGTTCAGGGAGGATCTCTACTACCGCCTCAACGTGATTCCGGTTAACGTCCCACCGCTTTCCGAAAGGAGGGAGGACATTCTCCTCCTGGTGAACTATTTTCTGGAGCGCTTTTCGATAGAGCACGGGGTCGGCGTTAAGGAAATAACCCCCGAAGGAATGAACGAGCTGGTAAACCACCCCTGGCCCGGGAACGTTCGGGAGCTCAGGAACGTCATTGAACGGATATCGATCATGGTTCCGAAGAAGATGATTGATTTCCCTGACATCGTGAAGCACCTGGAGACGGGGCAGGGGGGGGGGATCTCCGCCGAGGCGTCGACATTGAAGAGGGCGAGGGAGAGGTTCGAGAAGGAGTTCATCATCCAGGCCCTGAAGCGGAACGATCGCAACGTTTCCCTCACCTCCCGGGAACTCGGGATAGAGCGGACGAATCTCCACAGGAAGATAAAGCAGTACGATATTGACGTTGACAAATTATAGATGTTCCCTGCAGGTGAAGCGTACTTTTTTTTCAGGTGACACCAATGGAAATTGAGAATCTTATCTCCGCCATTAAGAACAGCGCCCAAGGCCGTTTCAGTGAACGTCTCATCGTCGCCAGGGGCGGGGACGAGCTCCGGGAGCTCAGGCTCTGGCTCTCACGGGAGGATTTCTCCGATAGTGAGGTGTCGGGTGACGCCTGTTTTTCCATTAACGAGATGATTTGCCGCTGCGATCGGTGCGGAGGTAGCCACGAGAAAAAGTTTCCAGTCGGAACGGGAGAAAACGGGGTCATGATTATCCTCAACCCCCCCCGCCTTTTGAACCGGGTCGAGAAAGAGATCTTCAAAAAGGACTCGGCCGACATGCTGAAGAAGATCGTATCGGCCGTTGAACTGGAACTTGAACAGTGCTATATCACGAGCCTCGTTAAATGCGACATCGGTGATCCGCTGGTAAAGACGCACCAGGTGGTACACGAGTGCGAAAACCTCCTCCGGGAAGAGATTGAATGCGTCAGCCCCTTCCTCATTGTCATCTTCGGGGAAATCTTGCCCCTCCAGAAAATCATAAAGGAGAGCGGCTCTATCTCCTGGTTCAACGTGGACCATCCGATCACCATGATAAAGAACCCCGACCTGAAGCGGTCCGCCTGGAATACATTAAAAATCATCCGCGACCGGATCAGGGAAGAACGGGACCGGTAGCCGATGTTCGCCGACGTGTACGTGGGATATCCGGTTGATGAGGGTTTCACCTACCGCGTTCCCGCCGGGATGGAGGTGCGGCCAGGCACCAGGGTGAGGGTCAATTTTGCCGGACGCAAAACCACCGGTTTCGTCCACCGCCTGACGGACAGGGCCGGGGGGGATTTCGAGATAAAGGACATCGACGAGGTCATTGACCCTGAACCGATATTCGCCGGCCGCCTGGTCGACCTCTGCCGGTATGTGGCCGAAAGCTACGGCTCCTCGGTGGGCGAGGCACTGGCCATGGCCCTTCCCTCGGGGAGAAGCCCCGTATCGCGGTTTAAAGTCCCCTGGGAGACGCCCCCGGAAAAAGAGGTTTCCCTGACGGAAGAGCAGGAACAGGTTTACCGGAACATCCTGGAGTCATGGAAGGGGAGTGAACTCCAGCACCTGATATTCGGGGTGACCGGGAGCGGCAAGACAGAAATTTACATCGAGCTTGCTAAACGGGCCCTCGACCGGGGTCAGTCGGTGCTCTACCTGGTGCCGGAGATTACCCTGTCGTCGCAGATCTTCGAGCGCCTTCACGGCATATTCCGGGACGAGATGATAATATACCACAGCCACCTGACCCCGAACCAGCGCCTCCACAACTGGATACGCTTTTACCGGGGGGAGGCGAGGATAGCGGTGGGGACCCGGTCCTCCATATTTCTTCAGCCCCCGGAACTCGGCCTCATCATCATCGACGAGGAGCACGACACCTCCTACAAGGAACAGAGCTCGCCCCGGTACAACGCCCGGCGGGTCGCCTTTCACCGTAGCAGGAACGAGAACGCCCTTTTAGTGATGGGTTCCGCCACGCCGGCGGTGGAGTCCCTGTTCGCGGCGGAGAGGGGCAGCATCAGGCTCCACCGCCTCGCGGGCCGGTACGGCGGGGCCACCCTTCCCGAGATCGAGATAGTGAAAATAAACCCGTCGGAGCTGAAAAAACTCCTGACCCCGCGCCTTCTTTTACAGACGAAACGGACCGTGGACCGGGGAAAACAGGCCATCTTCCTTTTGAACCGGCGGGGATTCGCTCCCCTGGTGATGTGCGATTCGTGCAAGTGGGTCGCGGAGTGCCCCCATTGCAGCATCAGCCTGAATTTCCACCGGGAGGGGATGATCTGCCACTACTGCGGGTACCGGCGGGCCCTGCCGGAGAAGTGCGACCAGTGCCGGTCCGAAGAGATAATCAAGCTCGGTTCCGGCACCCAGCGGGTTGAGGAGTACGTTGCCGAGGCCGTAAAGGGGGCCCGGGTCTTCCGTTTGGACCAGGACAGCTCCCGGAAAAAGGACGCGGTCTATACCCTCATGGACAGGATGAACGGGGGGGAGATTGACGTTCTCCTCGGGACCCAGCTCGTGGCCAAGGGCTTCGATTTCCATAACGTGGTGCTGGTGGGGATTCTCCTGGCGGACATCGGCATTAATCTCCCCGATTTCCGCGCCGGGGAGCGGATCATGGCCCTCCTGATGCAGGTGGCCGGCCGGTCAGGCCGGGGGTCAGAGCCGGGGAGGGTGATGATCCAGACCCTGAACGACGAGCACCCCCTGTTCCAGTACCTCACGAAACATGACTACGAGGGTTTTTACCGGTCCGAGCTGGAGGTGCGCCGGGCAATGGGATATCCCCCCTACACCCGTTTGATACGGCTGCTCCTCAGGGGAACGGACGAGGAAAAGGTTGTCGCGGGCATGGAGAAGATACGGGATGAGCTTACCGCCCGCATAAAGTCAAGAAAGGATATTTCCATGGTGGGGCCCTCATCCGCCCCTTTCAACAGGATCGCGGCAAATTACCGCCACCATCTGATTTTTAAAACCCATCGGCTCGAGAACATCCAGGATATCATCAGCGCTGCCAGGGGCACCAGGCTCGCCGCCGGCCTCTATCTCGAGATTGACGTTGATCCGGTGGACCTGCTGTAAAACCTGTGATGCCCGGCTAGGGCATGTCCACGTGAAATGTCTTCCCGGCGGGGCCGTTGCCTTTAAACAGGACTTTTCCGCCGGAAACGACAGTAAGGGACCTCCCCGACCCGGTACGGTTGACGATAAGGTCAAATTTCGCGCCGAAGGCGTGGATGTTCCGCAGGGCCATCTCGTCCCATGACGGAGGCAGGCTCGGTGAGCACTGGAATGAGCGCAGGCCGGTCGGCCTGATGCCGAAAATCCCCTCGGTAAACACGCGGCAGTAGAGGCCGCTCTCGGCGGCCAGGTGGCGCTGGTTCCCTTCCGGGTAGGCCTCCACCGGGTAGGGGACGTGTTCACCCAGGAGCCTCCGGCGGGAGTAAACCAGCAGTTTCTCCAGGGCCCGGCCCGGGTCCCCTGACGCGAACACCCCCCGGAGGGCGTAAAGGGTAGCCCGGTCCCAGAAGGTTTCGTCGCCGGCCATGACGGCAAGCCCTTTTTTGGTCCAGAGCCTCGGTGAGAAGAGGGCTTCAACCGTGCCTTTTGCCCTCTTGAAAATTCCCACGGTCAGGGGCATGCATATCCAGGACCGGAGGACGGTATTTCCTTCATAATACCGGTAGGTTTCATACCCTTCAACATCGGCGCCGAAGTACGATTCGATGGAACGGCGCAGGTCATTGGCGCTCTTTTCGTATTGCCGTACTATTTCCGACGGCTTCCCCAGGGCCCTTCCCACCATGGCCGCGGAGCGGAAGGCGTCGTAT
>CAZEPS010000088.1:0-15595 GCA_964514165.1 uncultured Leptospirales bacterium | reverse complement strand
AAAATTGTCAACTTTACACCAAGGCGGTTGAAGGCTGATCCGAGCTCAACGCCGATGGGGCCTCCCCCGATAACGGCCAGTGACGGGGGGAGTTTTTTTATCGAAAAGATGTTTTCGTTGGTGTAATATTCAATTGAGTCGAGTCCCTCGAGGGGAGGCGGTGCCGGGCTCGAGCCGGTGGCGATGAGTACCCTGCCCGCGGTGATTATCTTGTTTTTTACCTTAATTTCATGGGGGGACTCAAGCCTGGCGGGGGTGTTTTCCAGGGCTTCGATGCCCATATCCCTGAAATGCTTCGGGGTTTCGGTTTTATATATGTCCCGGACTATGGAATCCACGTTTTTCATCACCCGGGAATAGTCAGGTTTCGGTCTGGTTTTAAATCTCACACCGTACGTTTCGGATGCCTGGATGTCCCATGCGATCTGAGAAGACTTGAGGAGGGCCTTGCTCGGAACGCACCCGGTCCAGGTACAGTCACCTCCGAATTTCTTCCTGTCGATGAGGATTGCCTTCTTTCCGAGGCCGGAAGACAGGACCGCGGAGGTAATTCCCGCCCCGCCCCCGCCGATAATGGCAATGTCATAGTCGAATTTACTCATGGAATGCCTCCCTGTGCTGTTTTTAAAAACCGCATGGTTCTGCTGTCCCTCTCTGAATCGAGGTGCTGACGGTAAAAAGCTTTGAGGTCATTAACCTCGTCAATATCGAAGAGCTCGTCAAGGATGAAGCAGGAAAGACTCAGCTTTTCTATCTTGTTCAGGGTTTCAAAGAATACCAGCGAGGTGCTCCAGGTCACATCATAAAAGAGTTCCTTGCGGAAAGAATCCCTGTTGCAACCAATAAGGTAATATCCGCCGTCAGCACTTGGACCGATAACAAGGTCGTGATGGTCAAGGCTGTCAAACGCCTTATCGAGAATCCTTTCAGATATGTCCGGGATATCGCTTCCGAAAAGAACGACCTGGTCGTATCCCCGGGAGAAAGCGTCTGACAGGGCGTTGTACATCCGTTCACCGAGATCATTGCCCCTCTGGTCTTCATAGATGAATTCTTCACCGAGAAAATGGGAAATCTCGCTTGATGAACACGCAAAGCACGATATGATGATATCATGGGGACATTTTTTCGCTTCAGAAAGAATGTCATCGATGAAACACCGGTAGAGTTCATAAACAAACTCTTCACCTAGCACCCGGGACAGCCTGGTCTTCACCCTCCCCTTTTCCGGGTATTTGAGGAAGAATATCATGCCCCTTTTTCTCATGTTTTTTTTCAGTTCCGGTTTCCTCTGTAGTAGAATCTCATCAGCCGCGCCGGGGAAACCCCGGCTGAATAGAGTATCTGTAATACCCAGTTGCGCAAGGTTGCATAAATTATACCTTCTTCTTCATATTTCCTTGCCGAGGTAACAACCCGTTTATTTATGATGACAATCTTCTTTTTCATCTTCCTGATACGCCTCATGAGCTCGAGATCTTCCATAAGGGGGATGTCTGCGAATCCTCCGATGGAGTAAAAAAAGTCCCTCTTGAAAAAAAAGGCCTGGTCGCCGAATGGAATCCTGGTAATTCTGGATCGCAGTGAAATTAAACGTTCGTGCAGGCGATATTTCCATGACCGGTTGTCAAATTTGAGGTCAAATGCACCGCCGACGGCGTCGGTGTTTCTCAATGAGGACTCGACCATGGAACAGGCGTTATCGGGCAGGCTTGTGTCCGCATGGAGAAACAGCAGCACATCGCCATTTGCCATTTCAGCTCCTGCGTTGCACTGCCCCCCCCTCCCCTTACGGGAATATCCGGTCTTAATGCCGTTTCTTTTTATGGACTTTATCGTGGAGCCTTCGGGGTCACCGTCAATAACAACTATTTCAATTGAAATTCTCCGGCATGTTTCATAAATTGAATCCAGGGTATTCTGAATGATTCCGGACTCGTTCAGAACCGGTATGATGATGCTTAATTTCACTTTCAATCACCGCGTTTCAAAGAACATGCTTTCAATACAGTATACGTAAATTCGTTATGGTAGTCAAATAGATACTGGTCATACTACTGTATATCAAGGCGACTTTCCCTTTTTTTATTGGAGTATTGAACCGATAAATATAATGTAAATAAGATTTTACCGGCTGGGAATAAAAATATGCCCCCGAAAATACCGGGTGTTTTTATTCAATAATAAAAAGACCGTAAAGGGAAGATATTCATGGAGCTGACTGTCAAAGAAACTGGAAACGCCATTGTCATATACCTGAAGGGGAACCTTGACACGAAATACGCGTCAGTCCTGAATTCCAGGATTGAAGCACTGCTGGAACTGCATCAGTACCCTTCGGTAATAGTAAACCTGAATGACGTGGAGTACATGAGCAGCTCCTGCCTCAGCGTGTTTATCAATGTCGCACGGAATCTTGAGGACTACAACAGGACCTTCTACCTGTGCCATGTTAACAGCGCTATCGAAAATGTAATGGAGATTATTAAAGTGAACCGGCTCATAAAGGTCTTTAAGAACGAGGAGACCGCGGTGGAAAACCTTCCCTGAGGCATTTTAGCCGCCGTTTAACTTTTTGGTTACCGTCCTTTGGTTCTGCATCATGCTGTTCATTATGGACTGGTCGTATTCCCGTATCTCGAACTGCAGAAATTGAATTCCCCTTGAAAAAATGGATTCGGCATCGCGCCACCTCCCCCGTTCCATTGCCTCAGCCCCGAGATTGTTTATCCTCGCGCTTATCATCCTCACGAAGCGCGGTTTCATCTGTTGAATCCTGGCGTCATTCCGTAAGACCTCCAGGGAAAACATATTTAGAATCTGGCGGGCGTAGGTCATTATATTTTCCAGGTTATCCTGGGGGAGTTCCTTTTCGAGGATATTACTGTACCTGACCATGGCGTTATTGCACACGGTATAGCGTATCGAATCATTTTTCACGATATACCGGTGGGCGCTGGCGCATTCCCTGGCAAGAATATCCAGGGCCCCTTCCACGCGGTTCCCTATGAGGCTCCGGAGCTCGGTGTCCCTGACTTCGCCCAGGGCTCGCGAGGCCGCAATTTCAAGATTCCGGTAATGCCGTGCGGCGTAATTCCGGTACCGGCTTGAACGCAGCACACTATCGTAGCGCGAATATTCGGTTTCAAGCAGGAAGGGATTCTTTTTTAAATGTTCGTTCGTAATCATAAAGAGTTTGTACATGGTATTGTGGATGATGTATTCATCCCTTCCGTTGCTGATGAAATCCCCCAGGATTGAAAGGGCCGCGGCCCTGTAGAGGTTCTTCTCCACGGAAATCCCGGGATAGGTCATTTCACCGGCGTACAGAATTGAACGGTTGTTGTATACCTGCACCAGGACACGGAGGTTGTCCATCGGCTCTTTCGTCCGGTACGAGGTTTTCTGGAATACGATGTTTTCTTTGTCAAACCTGCGGCTGAAATCAGGAAGGCCCCGGTTCCAGGGATCAAACCCGTACTTGCTGGTGGTCTCCACGTCTATCCGTTTTCCGTCTACGTAAACAGATGAGTAAATATGGTTCGGCACGCTGACGTAATTGGCGGGGATGTTAAAGTATTCCAGAAAAGCATTATAGAGAAGGGATGTTTTATAGCAGTTGAACTTCCCTTCGTCAAAGGTGCTCCTGATCCCGATGTTATAACCTGATTTTTCCCCCTTCAGTTCGATTTCAAACAGGTTGTCATGGAGATAATGGAGGAGGAATTCCGCCCTGTTATACATGTTGAGTTTACTGAGAAAGCTGTTCCCATTAATGGCCGCCGTGGATTTCTCAACAAGGTTTTCAAACCTTTGAAGATACCGGTTCCACTCGGAGTCCTCAGTTATTCCTGAAGCAAGAAGATAGAGATTGATCAGCCTGTCCGGGTATGCGGTTTTGTCTCCGTAGAGGGTCATCCTGCTGAATTCACGGATTTCGCGTTTCGCAAGGGATTGTTTCACCTCAGGGTAATCAATGGGATAGAGATAGTCGCTGAAGAGTGTCCCGGCCGGAATTGATTCAGCTGACGCAGTGACTACAGCCAGCAGTAAAACGCATGTGAACACGACTTGTTGCCGTGATAGTTTAATCCTCTGAAACATAAGACATAATCCAAAACGGGAGTTAAGGCATCCTACCATTTTTGTATCAGTAAGTTCAAGTATGTTATGGAAAAAATACAAAAATATTCGAGATTCGGATAGTGACAAAACCTGTTATTTGAAGTTGACAATATCGTATCCCGAATTATACTTCTAATATGAAAAAATAGTCGTGAAATAAATAGAATGTTCCTGAAAACCATGAAGATGAAACAACCGGCAGCCTTTCCGGCCTGATAAACAGTATCCTGAAGAGCCAGTCCCGGGATATTCAACCCCTCTTTATAACGGTATGGGATTTCAACGGGACCAGCCTGGAGGGTGACTGCGTCAAAGGGCATGTGAAAGACGGCAACCGTCTCAAACTGTCCGGGAGGAGATATGAGCCATGCCTGAAGAGATGATGAACACCAGGGAAGTCGCGGACTATCTCGGGATTCACGAAAAGCAGGTATACGCCCTGATTAAATCCAGCCGCATTCCCTGTACCAGGGTTACCGGCAAATGGGTGTTCCCGAAAAAACTCATTGATGAATGGATCTCCTCGAGCGCCCAGGAGGGAGGAGCGGTGGAAATGGCGGACGCCCCGGTAAAAACCAGACTTCTCGCCTCAGGCAGCAATGATCCTGTCCTGGACCTTCTCTTCAGCCACACCGCCGGCGCGGCACGGAATTTCTCTATCTATTCATCAAGCATCGGGAGTACGGCTGGCCTCCGACAGCTTCGTGAGGGAGAGGTTGACATCGCCTTCTGTCACCTCTTCGACCCGGAAACCGGGGGATACAATATACCCTTTATCAGAGATTTTTTCAGGAGCAGCGACATAGCCGTAATCCACCTCTTCTACCGTGAACTCGGGTTTCTGTTCAGGCCCGGGTGTGGTATGGAAATATCCTCTTTCAAAGATGTTCCAGATAACGTCCAGTTCGTGAACCGCCAGTCGGGATCCGGCACCAGGCTGCTCATAGATCACTTCCTTGATAAAAACGAAGCCCCCGGGAATCCTGTTGCCGGGTACGACACTGAAGTAAACACACATTTTGAAGTCGGTATTCTGATTAAGTCGGGAAAGGCCGATTTCGGCATCGCAACCCGGGCAGTGGCCCAGATCATGGATCTTGAATTCAGGTCCCTGGTGAGTGAAAGCTTTGACATGGTCCTCAAAAAAGATACCTTTTTTCGAAAAGAGGTCCAGGTTTTGATAGAAACCCTCCAGTCAGACGAATTCCGTGAACTGGTGCGCCCCATGGGGAACTACGACTTTACCGATTCCGGGAAGATTATCTTCTCCATTGATTAATGAACGGGAGGGATGGGACTACTCCCACCCCTCCCGGTGAAACCTACAGACGGTAAGACAGCTTTATTGAGCCGCCGAAATTCCTGCCCGGCTGTTCATTTCTCCACCACACCCTGGACAGATGGTCATGGTAACTCCTGTCAGTCAGATTTTTTCCGAACAAAACTATGCTGATGTAATCCTTGAACCTGAAGCCGAGGTTCAGATCGAGCACCGTGTATCCCGGGGTTGTCGGTTTAATCCAGACAGGGCCGAACTGTATGAAGTCTGTCGGCGGTATCCGGTGCTGTGTCATGGCTGAATGACCGGTAAACTCGCCCCAGATGGTGTAATTGTCATTGAACATTTTTTCGTACCTGATCCCGTATGTCCCCTTGAGGGGTGGAATCGATGAAAGGCTCCCCCCCTGGGAACGGTTTCTGCCATGGGTGTAACTGATGTTGCCGAAGAGTGTGAAATCTGAGGGGAGGTATATTTCAGTCTCCCCTTCACATCCGTACAGCTCGGCGGTCAAAATATTGAACCACGATTTCGACGTTGCCGTGATATTGTACTGGCTTATGTAGTCCTCGATATAGCTGTAAAAGCCGTTTACGGTAAACCAAATCCAGTTGTAGTTAACCTTGAGTCCCGCGTCAGCTGAATACGCTGTTTCAGAGTGGAGGTAGGGATTTCCAATTTCATTCGCCCCAATGTGGGGCCCGCTGAAATACCGTTCCAGCAGGGTCGGGGATCTGAAGGCCCTTCCGAAATTGGCGGTGAAATTGAGATGATTCTTGATAATCGATACCAGCAGGCCGGCATTCCCGCTGAAATCGGTATCAAGTTTCGCCTTGTTTCCTATCGGGTGCTGGTCGAGCCGTTCGTCGAAACCGGGCTTTGTCAGGGAACGCATCCAGTCGTAGCGGAAGCCGAGGGTTGCGACAACCCTCTCATGGATGAAAATCTGATCCTGGATATAAATCCCGAATCCATAACGACGAGCGTCAGGTATGACCCCTGAAGCACGAACGAGTGAAAGATATCTCTCGGAGGTGACCTCCTCAAGGAGGGTGTTGGCACCAACGGTTATTCGCATAAGTTTACCTGCTTCAAGGACCACCTGGGGATTAAGGTTCCAGGTGTCTATGTCAAGAAAGATATCCGGTCCGGCCCAGGGAACGGGGCGGGCTTTCATGTGCCTGTTATGACGCTGAAAAGCACCGTCCAGTTTTATCTCTTTCACGAGTTTGGACAGGTTCTCGGCCTCTGCGTTGATAAACATGGCGTAGTGTTTTTCATTGTCGAAGTAACTATTGTAAAACTCGGAATAGGTCCCGGTATTGAACTGGGGAATGCCGATATCGCTCTGCATGAAATAACCGTGGACGCCGACGTGAAACTTCTCTCCCGTGTAGTTCACTCCTCCGTTAACGTTGTAGTTATCCCTGAGAAAGCTGTTCCTGAGATCCCCGTGAGGTGTCTGAACGTTGTCAGTGTACTTGTATTTCCCCCCGGCAAAGGCGTTGAACCCGCCGTATCCCCCGTCGAGATAACCGGTACCGGTCCAGCCGTTGACCGCGCTGTCATAGCTTCCCTCAAGGCTCCCCCCGAACCTGAACTCCTTTTCATTCTCATATTTGTATTTCCTGGTGATAATATTGATAACCCCCCCAATGGCGTCTGAACCGTAAAGCACTGAATTCGGCCCCCGGACAACCTCGATCCGTTCAATCTGGGAGGGATCGATTGAAATCGCGTGGCTTGAACTTCCCATGAGTTCGGAGAGGCGGATCCCGTCCACGAGAATGAGTACCCGCTCGCCGTAGAGCCCCCGGATCATGGGGCGTATACTTCCCATGCTTGTTCTGGACGTATCAACCCCGGCCTGGCCCCGAAACACAGCCTCAAGTGAACGGGGGACCTTCTTCTCAATATCTTCCCGGTTAATAACGTTGACCGGCAGGGATGTGTTAAAAACCCTTTCTTCGTACCTGTTCGCGGTCACGACAATTTCGTCGAGCTTGTGGGCATCTTTTTTCTTAACTTTTTCTTCACTGGCTTCTTTTTCATTCTTTTCCGCATCCTGGCTGTAGGCGTTATGATGCGTCAATGGTATAGTTAATAAGAGTACTGCTATGGTTATTATTCTGTATAGAAATTGCTCCATGTAGAACCTCTCTATTTCTTAAATATTACGTATCGCGTAAAAGCCGGCATTTGCGGACATCCGTGATGCACCTTCGCCCGGCTTCAGGTATTATTTGGGAAACAGATTTATTCTGCAGGTGGAGCCCGGGGTTTACCGGGCCCCCTGAACATGGTTGGGGCAGATAAATCGGCAAGTTCCGGTACAGACGTTACAATCAAGGGTGTGCTGTACAGTTTGGGAAATGAACCGAGGGATGGTCCCTTGAAAAAATTAATTAAATGACAGGTGATACAGGTCTCTGAATCAGCACTGTACTGTCTTTCCATAGTAAAATGGGTTTCGGTAATACTGTCATGAATTTCATGTCCGTAATGTCTGTGAAAGTGGTTATGAAATGCGGGACTCATGCTTCCTGAAGCCCAGAAGAGCATGAGAAAAAGCACCAGCTTTGCGGTTAAACCATTCATGATTTAATTGTATAATATATTTTGCGCAAATTATTTGCATATCTTACAATCCTGTTTTTACCTGTCAAGTTATAAAAATGGGAGCCCTTTTTGAAGATGCACCATTCAAAAAAAGGTACTTGACTTTTTATAAGAGCTTATTACTCTATCTTTACATTGGTAGGGTAGCACCTTTTCTCGTTCTCAGGTTCTTTTTCACTGTTCTATTCAGCTGATTCGGTCTTTTTGTGGTTTTCCATGGATTTCTTTTTCAGCATACTTCAAACTCCTTCTCAAAATGAAAAAAAAGAAAAAATATAAGATAGAACAGTAATCAATCTGAATTCCGTCCTTTCAGCCCAGGGGTACAGGAGCGGAATATATTTCTTTCTCGAGGTAAGTTCATGGCTACACAATTGTACGCGGGGAACCTCAATTACGGGATGACAGATGACTCGCTCAAGCAGTTGTTTGAGTCCCATGGAGAGGTTGTTTCAGCCAAAATTATCAAAGACCGGGCGACCGGGAAGTCAAAGGGTTTCGGCTTCATCGAAATGAACAGTGACAGGGATGCTCAGGCCGCCATTGAGATCCTGAACGGCTCAGAGGTCGACGGTCGCAACATCAGGGTCAATTTCGCGCGTCCCAAGAAGGAAAAAACAGAAGAATAAAAAGCAGGATCCAGTTTTTTCGATATCTTTGCAGTTTTAGCCAGACCGGCGGCACTGGACCACAAAACAGAATACCTAATAGTTCAGGATTTAATTAATCGTGAGGGTGGTCAGGTATCAATAAACTGTTTAAAAATGCCATGAGGCTGTCACCGCGGTGATTCTCGATCAGCTTTGCGGTTAATTTTTGATCCTTCACGATACGCTTTAGAAAGTCCCCCCGGGAAGTAAAATCAAGATCAGGGAAAAGATCCTCTCGCTTCAGAAGCTCCCTTGCTGATTTCAAAGCCTCCAGTAAATCCTCGATATTTTCATCAACGTATCCCTCCATCTCTCTCCTGACCTTTGCCGCTGTTGCCGGAGATGCTCCCGATGTTGATACGGCAATTATGAGGTCCCCCCTGGTGAAAAATGACGGGACAAAAAAGGTGCAGTTTTCCGGATCGTCCACTGAATTGATGAACAGGCCCCGGGACCGGGCTTCAGTGAACACCTCCCGGTTAACTGACGAGTCATTTGCCGCGGAATAGACCAGCCCTGCGCCGAGAAGATCACCCTCCCGGTACTCCCGGTCCTCGATGACGAGATGTCCGCTCTCACCGGCCAGGCGGCGCAGTTCATCGTTAACATCAGGGGCGATGACCCGTACCCTGGCGCCGCGCTCGATGAGATCGGTCACCTTGCGGAGTGCCACTTCCCCACCGCCGATAACGACCGCCTGGAGCCCCTCCAGGTTAATCATGATCGGATAGAGTTTCATCGGACGGTCAGTTCCTCGGGCATTGGGAAAACCTCGCCGTTCTCTTCAATGAGGCGATGTTTCTCTTCATCGAGACCGATTTCCTCGTCGGTTATGTAACACTGCGGGTCCGGCCCCCAGGGATCATCAAAGGTGCGGTACGCCCGCACCCGCATGGCACCGGTGCAGAGGCCCCGGTAACGGCAGAGGCGACACCGTCCCTTGATGTATTCCGCCTTGTGCTTCAGGCCCTTCATTATCGGATCGCTCTCGTCGTACCAGATGTCCCCGAAACTCCTTTCCCTGACATTTCCCAGTGTGTAATCCTGCCAGAACTGGTCCGGGTGCACGTTCCCGTCGAAGTCGATGTTCCCGATCCCGACCCCGGTGGAGTTCGCACCGCCACCGTTCCAGCTCAACAGTTCGTAAACCTCTTTCGCCCGGTCGGGGTTTTCTTCAAGGAGCTTCAGGTAGATGTAGACCCCGTCCGCGTGGTTGTCAACGGTGAGGATGTTTATGTTCTTCCCGCGGTCGAAGTAGTCCCTGGTGCGGTTCAGGATGATGTCCATGGCGCGGCGGGACTCGGCGTGGGTCAGGTCGTCCCGGTACATGGAGCACCCCCGGCCGGAATAGACCAGGTGGTAGAAGCAGGCCCGGTTTATACCCTCGCTCTCGATAAAATCGAAGATTCGGTCCAGGTCCTCGTAATTTTTCCTGGTGAGGGTGAGGCGGAGTCCCACCCGCTGGCCCACGGCGATGCACTGCTCGAATCCCTTCATCGCTTTTTTGAAGGCACCGTCAACCCCGCGGAAGCGGTCGTTTATCTCCTCCATGCCGTCAAGGCTGATGCCGACGTACACCACGCCGGAGTCCTTGATGTTCCGGGCGGCCTGCCGGTCGATGAGGGTGCCGTTGGTTGAAATGACCGGACGAACCTCCCGGTTCGAGGCGCGCTCGATGAGGGTGAAGAGGTCTTTCCGCATGAGGGGCTCCCCCCCGGAAAAGAGGAGGGAGGGTATCTTAAAACCGGCCAGATCGTCGATGAGGGCGAGCCCCTCACCGGTGGTCAGTTCCCCGCCGTACCTGCGGTTGTCGGAATCAGTGTAGCAGTGGACGCACCGGAGGTTGCAGGTCCGGGTCACGTTCCATACAACGATGGGCCTCCGCTGGTCCGCGCTGGCGGGCCTGCAGTGGGGCGCGTTCCCGTGTGAGTCCGCGCTCCCCCTGGTGCCGTATCTCAGGGAGTCACCGGTTGATGTTCCCGAGCAGTAGAGTTTTCCTATATCAATCACGAGTTTCCCCCGTTATTTCTCCAGGTGTTAAATGATTTCGAAAAATAGGCCACCCGCTCCTTCTTGAATTCCTCCAGTGACCGGAGGGCCAGGTAATCGTCGATGCCCGAAGCCAGGGAAAGGCGGCTTATTGTTTTTTCAAGCCCCTCCTCGTCCCGCTCGTGGACCATGGCAAAGAGGGGGTATTCCCACTTTCCGGGATACACCGTCCTCTTGTAGAGATGGGAGATGTTCTGTTCGCTTTTGAACATCTCCGCCGCCCTTTCCAGGTGTTCTTCATTTTCAGGCCGCCAGACAGTCATGGCGTTCGCCCGGTAACCTGCCTTCCGGTGGCGAAGTACCGCAGCGTACCGGCGAAGCACCCCCCGTGGTTTCAGTGAACGGGCTGTCTCAAGCAGGGCCTCCGGGCTGAGGGTGCCGCCGTTCAGTTCACTTATTTCTCGAAACGGTTCCCGTTCCAGGGGAAGATCGCACTGGATGAGGCGGATCGCCTCCCTGTCGGTTTCGTCAAGGGCTGTATCTCCTGCCGCAGCCGGTTCCGTAAAGCCGGTTTTATCGTCGCCGGTATTCCCGGAGCCTGTTTTCAGGAAGAGGCGGATCTTGTACTGCTTTTCATTATAGAGAACCAGGTGGTCCCGGGCGCCGCACCGATCAGCGATGTACCGCACCTCGTCATCCAGGGACTTGTCCTTATCCAGGGCCAGGGTGAACCAGATATTGTACCGGTGATTCCGGAGGTAGTTGTGGCTCACCCCCGGGTGGGAGTTGATCAGCTTCGCTGCAGCCGGGACCCCCTCCTCAGGGACTTCCAGTGCGGCCAGGGCCGACCGGTACCCGAGGGCCCCGGTGTTGAATATGGCGGATATGTTCCTGATTATGCCGCGGGATCGGAGGTCCCCGATGACCGCCATGATCTCGTTTTCGGTCTGGCCCAGTTTTTTCCCGAGTTCCCGGTAGGGCCGCCCGGCCAGGGGAAATTCCCTCTGAACAGTATCGAGAAGGGCCTGTTCTGCAGCAGAAAAATCCATCAGCTTTTTACCCTCTCCGGCATGTACACGCAGTAGGGTTCCTCTGAGAGGTAGTTCCCGTCCGCGAAATAGGCCCGGGCGCGGCAGCCCCCGCAGAAGGCCCGGTATTCGCAGGCGCCGCATTTTCCCTCAAGTCGGTTGAAGTCCCGCAAATCATGGAAGAGTTCAGATTCCTCCCATATTTCGCGGAAACTTTTTTTACGGATGTTTCCCGCCACCAGGGGGAGGTACCCGCACGGCTGCATGTCGCCGACGTGTGAAATAAAGCAGACCCCGCTTCCCGCCAGGCAGCCCCTGGTCATGGCGGCCATGCCGTCAGTTTCCAGGTTCAGGGTACGCCCCTCCTCATTCGCCCTCTGGCGGATGAGCCGGTAGTAGTGTGGCGCGCAGGTCGCCTTGAACTCAAGGGACGTCTCTTTTGAACGGTCGTAGAACCAGTTGAGGACATCCTCGTATTTCTGCTTCGATATCATGTCAGTTTCAGAGATCTCGGCACCGCACCCGACCGGCACCAGCATGAATATGTGGAGGGCGGCTGCCCCTTCCCTTTCGGAGAGCTCGAGTATTTCGTTTATGTCCTCCACGTTCCGCCTGGTAACAGTGGTATTAAACTGGAATTCAACCCCTTTTTCCCTCAGTTTCCGCGCCCCGGCCAGGGCCAGGTCGAACGAACCGGGAATCCCCCGGAGGTCGTCGTGGGCCCCGGGGTCTTTTCCGTCGATGGATATGCTGACCCGCCGGATGCCGGTGTTCTTTATCCGCTGGGCTATCTCGTCGTCAATGAGGGTGCCGTTCGTCGCCAGTGCGACCGGCAGCCCCCGGGCTGCGGCGTGTTCCGCAATGTCAAAGACGTCTGCACGGTAGAGGGGCTCGCCGCCGGTGAGAACCAGGATGGGAGAATAGTTGTCCGCGATACCGTCGATGGCGCCGGTTATCTCACTGAAGGTAAGTTCATCCCCACAGGCGAAGTCCTCTGCCTCGGCCCGGCAGTGTCTGCACTGGAGGTTGCACCGTTTCGTCAGTTCCCAGAATATCAGCCTCGGCACGTTCTTCATCTCAGTCAAAGAGCTCCTCGATTACAGATTCGATGTCCACCAGGTGTTCGCCGTTGTTCCCGCTGTTTTTCAGCTCCTGGTACCGCTTCAGGGCCATTATCGGCTTGTGAAGGGTCTTGGTCATGATCTGCTTTGTCAGATCCATGACTATGGTGAAATCCTCGTCGGAGAAATGTTTCATTTTCCGGCGGCGGTATTTTTTCAGTTCGTTAATCCTTATCTCGTCGAAGTTCTGCTGTACCTTTATGAGCATCGGGACCATCTCGAGGCCCTCGTACCACTCGAAGAATTCCGTGGCGTCGGCGTTTATAATCTGTTCTGCGAGAATCACCTCGTTCATCCGGTTTTTCAGGTTCTCGTCTGCGATATGCTTAAGGTCGTCGATGTTGTAGAGGTGAACCCCCTCAATGTCGTTGACACAGGGATCGATGTTCCTCGGCACGCTGATATCTATGAGGAATAGGGGCCTTCCTTCCCGGGACTCCTGAATCCCGGCGACCCTCTCCTTCGGGAAAATATAACCCGGAGAGGCGGTTGACGAGATGATAATGTCCACATCAACTGATGCCTGTTCGATGTCGTTGAGGGTGACGATATGGGCCTCCTTGTTCACCTCGTCCACGATGCATTCGGCATTGTGAAGCGATCGGTTGGCGATGGTAAGGTCCCCGATGCTGTTCTTGGTCAGGTACCTGAGGATAAGCTCCCCCATCTCACCGGCACCCACAAGGAGGGCCTTCTTGTCGGACAAGTCCCCCAGTATCTTCTTCGCCTGTTCAGTGGCGATAAAGGCGATGGAGAGGGGGTTCTCCGATATGGCGGTCTCGGTGCGGATCTTCTTCGCGGTGTTGAAAGCCTGGTGGAAGAGCCTGTTCATCAAGATGCCGGTCTTCCCCTGCTGGACGGCGAAACGGTAGGCCTCTTTCACCTGGCCGAGGATCTCGTTCTCGCCGATGACCATCGAATCCAGGGAACTGGCTACCGAGAAGAGGTGGACCACCGCGTCCCGGGAGTATTTCCGGTAGATATGGTTTTTGAACTCGTTCTTCTGAAGCCCGGTGTACTCCTCTATGAGGCGCATCATCTCCTCAGTGGCCCCGGCGACGTCGCTCGAGGTGAAATATATGGAGACCCGGTTGCAGGTCGAGAGGTAGACTATCTCCCTGATTCCGGCGCACTTCACGCTGTGCATGAATTCCGGGAGCAGGTCGCTGGCGATGAGGAATTTTTCCCGCACCTCCACCGGCGCCGATTTGTGGCTGAGACCGATAAGTATTATTTCCGGAACGTCGTCCCTGGGGAAATTTGTCGCTTTTTCAAAATTCATGGGAATTCTGCTTTGATTCCTGCTAGTATGTGAGAATCCTGTCAAGGGATTCTGTTACCGCGAGGGCGGTTGATTCAATGTCTTGAGCTGTATGGGAGTAAGACAGAAACCCGACCTCGTAACCTGACGGCGAGAGGTAGACACCCCGGTCGAGCATCTCCCGGTGAAACCTGGCGAATGCCTTCATGTCCGCCTCCCGGACCTGGTCCACGTTCTCGATAGAACCGCGGCCCGTGAAATAAAAGGCAAAAATCGAACCAAGCCGAAGAAAGAGGACTTTACCCTTATGGTTCTCGAGGGCTTCCTTTATGAGTCCCTGGAAAAGCCTTCCCTTCTCCTCGAGCTGCCGGTACACGTCCGGGTTCTTGAGCACGGTCAACGTTGCAGCGCCGGCAGCCATTGCCAGGGGGTTCCCTGACAGGGTTCCGGCCTGGTAGACCGGGCCCTCCGGGGCGACATGGCCCATAAGTTCCCGGGACCCGCCGTAGGCGCCGACCGGCAGCCCCCCGCCGATAATTTTTCCCAGGGTGGTGATGTCAGCTTTGATACCATAGAGCTCCTGGGCCCCTCCCTGGACGAGACGAAAACCGGTGATGACCTCGTCGAAGATGAGGAGAGAGCCGTGCTCGTCGCAGAGCTCCCGGGCCCGTTTCAAAAATGATACGTCCGGGGGAATGAGTCCGTAGTTGCAGGGGACCGGCTCCATGATGACCGCCGCGATGGAACCCTTCTCCTTCGCGAAGGCCTCTTCCAGGAGGTCGACGCTGTTGAAGGGAACAACCAGGGTGTCACCGGCGTTCCCCTTCGTGACCCCGGCCGAGTCGGGTATCCCGAAGGTGGCCAGGCCTGAGCCCCCGGCAACAAGAAGATAGTCACCGTGTCCGTGGTAGCATCCGTCGAACTTAATTATCTTGTCCCTGCCGGTGGCGCCCCGGGCGAGGCGGATGGCGCTCATGGTGGCCTCGGTCCCGGAGTTCACGAACCGGACCCGTTCGATAGAAGGGAACATTTTCGTCACCAGGGAGGCCAGGTCCACTTCGTGCCGGTTCGGGGTGCCGAAACTGGTCCCGGCCACCGCAGCCTTCATGACCGCCTCTATCACCGATGGATAGGCGTGGCCAAGTATCAGCGGCCCCCAGGACATGCAGTAGTCTATGAACAGGTTTCCGTCAGCGTCGGTGAGGCGGCTCCCCTCCCCCTTTTCCATGAAGATGGGGGTGCCCCCCACTGATTTGAAAGCCCGCACCGGGGAGTTTACACCTCCCGGCATAAGTTCCCGGGCCCTGTCATACAGCTCTATTGATTTATCGAGGTTCATGTATCCTTCCGTATAATTAAAACTCTCAGAACCACCGGTTCTTTACAATGTCCCGCGTGTGGTAGGTTATTACCATGTCGGCCCCGGCGCGGAAAATTCCGGTGAGTATTTCCCGGACCAGCCTCTCTTCGCTGCCGTACCCCTTCTCCGCCATCAGTTTCACCATGGAGTATTCCCCGCTTAC
>CAZEPS010000087.1:0-15613 GCA_964514165.1 uncultured Leptospirales bacterium | reverse complement strand
GATTTACCGGACGGGACCATCGGGTAGACGTTCTCTTCCTTTGAAACGTGAAAGTCTATAACGATGGGGCGGTCCTTCTCCTCGAGGGCCTGCTTCAGGGCCGGGACCACCTCTTCATTTTTCTCAACGCGGATCCCGACGGCGCCGTAGGCCTCCGCCAGTCGCACGAAATCAGGGGCGCAGTTTATGCAGGTATGGGAATAGCGACGGTCAAAAAAGAGCTGCTGCCACTGGCGGACCATCCCGAGGAAGCCGTTGTTCAGTATGGCGATTATTACCGGCAGCCGGTGCTGTACCGCAACTATCATCTCCTGTATGTTCATCTGGATCGAACCGTCGCCGGCGATATCGAAGACCCGCTTGTCCGGCCGGGCAAGCTGTGCCCCGATTGCCGCGGGGAACCCGTACCCCATGGTGCCGAACCCGCCGGAAGAGATAAACGTACGGGGCTCGGAGTACTTGAAAAACTGGGCAGCCCACATCTGGTTCTGCCCGACTTCTGTGCAGATAACGGCGTCACCCTTTGTTACATTGTAGATCTCTTCCACCACGTACTGGGGCTTAATATGGTCCTGCCCGTTCTTCTCGTAGGTGAGGGGGTGCCCTTCTTTCATCCTGCGGATTTCTTCGAGCCACTCGTCGATCTTCGGGGGCGTCACGCACCGGGTGAGCTCCGCGATAACCTGCCTGCTGTCCCCGATGATCGGCACGTCCACGAGTACGTTCTTGCTCACTGACGCGGGGTCTATGTCCACGTGGATGACCCGGGCATGGGGGATGAAGTGGTCAATTTTGCCGGTGACCCGGTCGTCGAAACGGGACCCGAGCGCTATAAGGAGGTCGGACTCGTTGACCGCGTGGTTCGCGTAATAGGTGCCGTGCATCCCGAGCATCTCCAGGGAGAGAGGGTCGGTCTCGGGATAGCTCCCCAGTCCGAGAAGTGTCGTGGTTATCGGGATTCCGGTTTTTTTCACGAAGGCCCGGAGCTCGTCAGAGGCGTTCGATATGATGATCCCCCCGCCGGCGTAGATGACCGGCTTCTTCGCTTTCTCGATAAGTGCGCAGGCTTTTTTAATCTGGTTCGGGTGGCCCTGGTAGACCGGCTTGTATCCCCTGATGTTCACCTGATCCGGGTATTCGAAATCACAGCGCCCGTTTGATATGTCCACGGGAACGTCGATAAGGACCGGCCCCGGACGCCCGGTGGCGGCGATGTAAAAGGCCTCTTTGATTATGCGGGCCAGATCTTTTATGTCCTGGACCAGGTAGTTATGCTTGGTAATGGGCCGGGTTATGCCGGTGATGTCCACCTCCTGGAAGGCGTCGTTCCCTATCATCTCCCGGGACACCTGGCCGGTGAAAATAACCAGGGGGACCGAGTCCATGTGGGCGGTGCCGATGCCGGTCACCAGGTTCGTCGCGCCGGGTCCCGATGTCGCGATGACGACGCCGGGTTTGCCCGAAGCCCGGGCATAGCCGTCGGCGGCGTGTACTGCCCCCTGCTCGTGCCTGCTCAAAATAAAATTGAAGGGAGCATTGTGAAGCTGATGAAATATCGGGATCACCACGCCGCCGGGATACCCGAACATGTATTCGACACCCTCCTTAGCGAGGGATTCAACGATAATCTGCGCTCCGGAAATCTTCACTATGCCACCCTGGTGCGGTACTATACATTATCTTTAAGTATGTAATCAAAATAGAATGTTTCACATAGACCGGGTCCTTTTTTTTGTCAATTTTTTTTTCTTTACAGGATATATTCCCTTGAATTAAGGGTCTGATAGCAATACCTTATGGTTATGTCTTATAGAATATCAATTGATTGTAAATAGACTTCGGCCATGTTTAAAGCACAGATTGAAGAAATCTACGAACTCATTAAAGAGAGAAACTCAAAAGACAGCATAAACGCTATTCCCCATTCCGACGAGCTCACAAAAGAAGTCGAGGCACTGCACGGAATTGAAGCCCACGACGTACGGCGTATCATAACCATACTCAAGGAGGCCCATAAGATTTTTTCCATCGAGGTCGTCAAGGAGGACAAGGACAAGGACGTCCGCCGGGTCGAGGGGTACGTTATAACCGATCGTCAAACCATCCAGCGGCTCAGGACATACTTCCAGGCGGTACTGGTTGACGAATACGAGAGGCAGTATTACCGGAAACTCATGTTCCATACAATCATGAAGGAAGTGTACTCGCGGCCGGGTCAATTCAAAAATACTCCCATCGGGCAGATAGCGAACAAGGCGATCATGTTCGACGAATACGACAAGCTATTGGAAAAGCATTACTATGAGTTCACGGACGAATGGATCGACAGAAAATACAACGAGATTATCCGCATAACAGAAGAGGAAGAGAACAGGGAAAAGAAACCGGTAAAGGAGAAAGCAGAGACGGTACCCGTCAAGGACGGAAAGCCGGCCCAGCGTGCAGTTGACACCAAAAAATACAACAGTTTTAAGGCGGACAGCGGCCAGCTCTCTCTCGCAAAGGTGCTTCAGATTTACGGGGTGGATTTCTTCTTCCGGGTCAACCTGAGAAGGTACAATTTTGATCTTTTAACAGACATTATTCGAAAAAAACAGATTGACCGAAAACCGGATTTAAAGAAACTTAAAGATATGCTTCAGAAGGTGAAGCAGAATTTCGATAAAGACACGAAGCTGAAGGGTTACCGAGACCAGATCTATGAACTCGACCGGGTTCTTTCAAGTCGGATTCGATCAGGCCTGTAGCGGAAAGAGATTAAGCCGATGCTCGAAAAAGTCATTAACAGTGTCTACCAGAAAATTGTTGAGTATAATTCAAAAGACAACCTGAAGGCGATCCCCCATTCAGACGCCTTTGAAAAGGATATTGTGGCCCTCTACGGCCTCAAAGAACACGAACTGAAGCGGATTCTCACCATCCTTAAAGAATCACACATGATCTTCACCTTCGAAATAACCCAGGAAGACAAGGACCGGGACATAAAAAGGATCAACGGCTACGTGGAGGCTGACCTGGTGACCGTGCGGCGGCTGAAGTCCTACTTCCAGCGCCTTCTGATGGACGAGTACGAACAGCAGTTCAACACCCAGCTCCTCTTCCACCGGATAGCCAGGGAGGTTTACACCAACCCGACCGCGTTTAAAAACACGCCCCTGGGCCAGCTGGCAAACAAGGCGATCATGCTCGATGAATATGAACACCTCCTGGAAAAGGAATACGGCGAATACACCGAGTCATGGAAAAAAGAGAAGCTCAATGAAATAATCCAAAACACGGACAACCTCCTGACCGAACAAAAAGTTCCCCTGAAGAAAAAAGATACGGATGATGAGCAAAAGTCCTTACCTTCCCAGCGGGCTGTTGACTCCCGGGAATACCAGGAATTCTCGTCAACCAGTTCCGGCCAGTCCCTGAACAAAATTCTCAAAATCTACGGGGTGGAATTTTTTTTTCGTGTCAGTTTACGGAAATATCAATTCGATCAACTCACCGATATCATCGAAAAAAAAGTAATATACCGGAGGCAGGATCTGAAGCAGCTGAAATCCATGCTTCAGAAGGTGAAAAAAAACACTGCCTTTGATCCGAACCTGAAAAAACACAGTGATGCCATTAGCCGCCTCGACCGGACAGTATCGAAGAACATCCTGATAAACTGAGAGCCGAATATGAAAGAGATGGCGGAAAAAATACTCCTCAGAATAATAGATATAAATTCGAAAAATTCGCCTGAGGCGATACCCCACTCAGACAGTTTTTTAAGGGACATGGGCGCCCTCTACAGCCTGAATAATACCGAACTTCATGATATCATAGCCCTGCTTCGGGAATCCCACCGCATATTCGTAATCGAGATAAATAAAGAGGATCATGACACACCCGGGATAGACGGCTACGTTGAGGCAGATCTGACAACCATCCGGCGTTTGAAGAACTATTTCCAGAAGCTCCTCATGGATGAATATGAGATGAAGAAAGGAAAGCGGCTGCACACCCACCAGATAATCCACGAGATGTATTCCGCACCGGAACAGTACATTAACACGACCCTGGGGATGATCGGGAACAAGGCGATTATGCTCGAGGAATACGAAAACCTCATAGAAAAGAGGTACAACGAATATACCGAGACATGGAAAATGGAGGCCTTCGAGAAGATACTCGGTAAGATGGAGAGCGAGAAAAAGGAACGTTTATCCGGCGACAGGACCGTCACGCAAAAAGAACCAGAGGCAACAGAATCAAAAAGGGCCGTCGATTTCGAGCTGTCAGGGAACTACACCCAGACTGGAACGAAAAAGACCCTGGCTAAACAGCTCCAGATTTACGGAGCCGAAACCTTCTGCAGGATTAATTTCCGGAATTATAATTTTTCCCTTGTACGGGAGATGATCCAGTCAGGTATGATAAACAGGAAGGATGAGCTGAAAAAAATAAAATCGATGATTCAAAAGGTGAGGGACAACACCGATCGCGACGCGAAGATCAGGGAATACACAAGTGAACTGGACGATCTCGAACGGACCATTTCCCGGTATATCGTTATTAGCAAAAAATAGATTCCCCGTAACCGGCTTTTTCCTTGACATAAGTTGATTCGTACCGATTCAGTAGTTATCACAACTGTTATTGCGAGGAGTCTGGTAAATATGATTTTTAAAAATGAGCTGGACGACGAAGCAATCTCTCTAATCTGTTTCATTTTTATAGACTGCTATAAAAACCAATGATTAGTTAAACAATACAGTGAGATTGCCACGCCCAGCACCAACTTTTTCAAAGTGGCGCTGGACTCGCAATGACACCATGGAACAATATACTATGTTGATAAAATATAAAACACTCCCCGCTATAATACTGATAATACTCCTCCTCCCTTCCCTCTCATACGGGAGGGAGTTCCTCAACACGAAGATACACCTTAACTTCGGGGGGGGGGTTAACTTCACTTCAAACGAGATCCTGAACTACGAAAGGCGGGCCATACCTGCAATATTGCTGGCGAATAATTTTTTTCCCCTGGAACCAATTCACGACGTGACCGATTACGGCCTCACGATAGACCTGGTTCCCTTTGAGCCGCTTCTTTTGGGGCAGGATTCCCACGCGTTAAAGTTCGGCCTCCGGGGAGGATACCGGTTTCACTTCGTGAGCCAGCGTCTCGGTATTACGGTAACCGATGACGCCAGTTATTCGGTGAATTCCGATCTCCTCAGGTTTCAGACCTGGTCGGTCGGTCCGGTTGTCCACTACTCCCCCTTCGTGAAACCACACGTTGACGGGGGATACGCCTCAATGTTCGGGATCTCCCTGTTCGCGACCTACGGGCAACTGGTAAACGGCAGGTATACCGGCCATCCATCGCTCAATGATGTGATAGACAAAGCGGTCAACACGGTGACCGGTAATACGCTGTATACCTATGCGGTCACCATTGATCCCACCATTGCCACTGATCTGCAGAATTTCTACTACGGAACCCTGACCCGGTACTACAATCTCTTTCCCCTGTTTATACGGGACAGGAAAGTGACCGGCCATGTTGTAAACCTGGGTGTCGGTTTCACGGTTTCGGTATTCAGCATCAATGTGGGCGCCAATTTCTACTACTCCTGGAAAATCATGCGCCTCGACAAAGCCCTGTACGCGCCGATTGGGGGGTCATACATTCAAGCTGTTGGCAGGAACGTTAACCTGCACGGGTTTTCCATCGAAGGCTTCATCGGGATACCCATCGGCTGGTAAGGGGGGCTGTTACTTCCCGCAGTCGGCCCTCCCCTGTATGTAATCGTTAATGTCTACCTGCTGGTTGTAGCACTTGTCTTTCACATAGTTCAGCACCGGCACCAGGAGATCTTCTTTCGTGTAACCCGGAATCTTTGTTATCAGGTTCTCTTCATGGTCCATGAACACCAGGGTCGGCAGGCCGGACACCCCCAGGGCCATGGTGAATTCGTTGACCGTGAATGAGTGTCCCTTGAAACGGATGATTTTCCCCTGCCCCCTGTCCGTGTGGATGCGAACGGTAACGAACTCGTTGTTCAGGATCTTCGTCACGTCAGGCTGCGGAAACACGGTCTGGTCCATGACGCGGCACCACTTGCACCAGTTGGCGTAGAAATCGATCAGTACCGGTTTCTTTTCTTTCTTCGCCTGTTCCATGCCCTGGTTGTAGTTTACCCACTGCACCGAGGTGCTGGCGGACGTGTCAGCCTTATCTGAATCGTTTCCCGCTTCGGTTGATTTTTTGCACGAAAGGGTGAATATCACGGCTGCGCTTATCACAATTAATGCGGTTTTTTTCATACAATTACACTGCTCCAGATAGAATTTTCAATTGATAGAACTTTTCATATTTACGGAAGTCAAGCTTTTTAATAAGCTTTAGTTTTTAATAAAATACTTAATATTCTTTTTGTTGTCAACCACCTTTCATTTTTTATTGACAGCCCGGTGATAGCCTACATCAATCGAATCATGAGCAGCTTTGATTCTCTGGAGAGCCCCGGCCTGGTCACAGCCCTGAGGCAGGAAGGGGCGGTTATCATAGAACGTCTGTCAATGACTCTCGTCGAAAAACGGCCCTTCCCCGTTTACCGGGCCGGTGATATCTACCTGGCAATTTCCGGTGTCGGCAAGGTCAACGCAGCCCTGGCAGCGTCGCATCTCGCGGAGAAGTACGGCAGGAAATCCCTCGTTAACATGGGGACCGCCGGGGCTTTAAAGGACGGACTTGCCGTTGGTGACACCTTCATCATCAGCCGGGTCACCGACCATGACCGGACCAGGTTCGATACCGGTGAACCGGCCGTGCTCACCCCGGAACTGTTCCCGGGAGGCAACATGGCCACACTTGTCACCCTTGACCGGCCCGTTCTTTCCCCGGAAGATCGGATCCGTATTTCAGCCTTCGGCGATCTGGTAGACATGGAGGGGGCGGGATTTGTCCAGGGATGCCGGAAGTTCAGTGTCACGCCCATTCTGGTGAAGTCTGTGACAGACACTGCCGAAACCGGAAGCCTTGAGGATATCCTTTCTAACATAGCCGCGGCCGGGGAGATCTTTCATGGCTTTTTCGAGAGGGCGATACGCCCGCTACTGCCGCAGCAAATGCCTGGGGGCCGCAATTAATTTTTAAAAGATTAATAAAATACTTGCATTGAGGCTGGTATCAAATAAAAATGCAAGTTGACAGATGTTCTTTATTATGTCTCCTTTCCAAACTCGCGCAGAACAGCACGGCAAAAACAGATACAAAAGGTCAGTAATGAAGAAAGATATTCTTTTTTCACGGCGGAGCGCGAGGAGCTGGCCCCGGAAACAAGAACCTTCTGTTTCATTAATAGATGTTCTTATAAGTTTTATACGTACCAAAATTAAAGCCAGGACAGAGCAATGAATATCAAGAAGGATATTTCCAGCGAGGAAAAACCGATGACGGTCACCAGTGACGATTTGAACCTTATCGCGAGAACGATCAGGACCCTCACCATGGACGCCATCCAGAAGGCGAATTCGGGACACCCTGGCATGCCCATGGGGTGCGCTGAAATAGCCGCGGTCCTCTGGTCTAAAATTCTCAACCACAACTACGAGGACCCGAAGTGGCCGAACCGGGACCGGTTCATCCTTTCAGCCGGCCACGGATCCATGCTCCTCTATGCCATGCTCCATTTTTCCGGTTACGGGATAACCATGGACGACATAAAGGATTTCCGCCAGCTCAACAGCCTGACCCCCGGGCACCCGGAGCACACCAAGACCCCGGGGGTCGAGACCACCACCGGGCCCCTGGGGCAGGGATTCGCGAACGGGGTCGGCATGGCACTGGCGCGAGACCTCCTGGCGGCTGAATTCAACACGAACGGGGACGAAATAATCGATCATTATATCTACGGGATTGTCAGTGACGGCGACATCATGGAAGGCCTTTCGGCAGAGGCGGCCTCCCTGGCCGGCCACATCGGGCTCGGAAACCTGATCTACATATATGACTCCAATGATATAACCATTGAAGGGGACACCGGACTGACATTTTCCGAAGACGTGGGGAAACGGTTCGAGGCCTGCAACTGGCACGTGCAGACAATCGACGGTCACGACACCGCCGCCATCGAAAAGGCCGTGCTGAAGGCGCAGCTGGAAAAAACCAGGCCTTCGCTGATTATCGCCAAAACCGTCATAGCTAAAGGGGCCGCCACCCTGTCCGGGTGCGAGGACGCCCACGGAGCGCCCCTCGGCGACGAGGAGGTCTGCGCCTCCAAGGTCTGCCTCGGGTGCGAGGAGGACTCCTACTTTGATGTGCCGGAGCGGGTATACGAGGTCTTCAACATGCGGAACGCCGAGCTGAAAAAGACCTGCGACCTCTGGCAGGAGCGTTTTAAACGAAACATTACCGGCGAGCGAAAAAAAGAGTGGGATAAATACTTTTCCATGCCTGACATTGCCGAGCTGCGAAAGAAACTCCCGGCCTTTGATCCGGATTCCTCAATGGCGACCCGTTCCGCGAGCGGAAAGGTTCTCGAGATGCTCTACAACGAGATGCCGAACATCCTGGGGGGGTCCGCTGACCTGGGCCCAAGCAACAAGTCCCTCATCAAGAACTACAGCGAGACCGGCAAAAACCGGATAGGCCGAAACATCCACTTCGGCATCAGGGAGCACGCGATGGGCTCCATCCAGAACGGGATAGCTTACTACGGCGGGTTTTACCCGTACGCCGCCTCCTTCTTCGTGTTCATGGACTACATGCGGCCCGCTATACGGATCGCGGCCATGGGGAAACTCAAGACCGTGTACATATTCACCCACGACTCGATCTTCGTCGGGGAGGACGGGCCGACACACCAGCCGGTGGAACAGCTCGCCGCGTCCCGGGCCATCCCGAACCTGACGGTTGTCCGCCCGGCCGATGCCGTGGAGACTGCAGAGGCCTGGATGGCGGCACTGGGGCGGAACGACGGCCCCACCATGCTGGTACTCACCCGCCAGAACGTCCCGGCGGTGATAAAGGGGAGGAGCGCTTCGGCGGAGAACCTCCGCAAGGGGGCCTACGTTATCAGGGAGTGCGCCGGAGACCCGGACATCGTCATCTTCGCCACCGGTTCAGAGGTGCACATTTCGGTGGAGGCCGCTGTTGAACTCGAGGCAAAGGGAATACAGGCCCGGGTTGTCTCCTTTCCGAGCTGGGAGCTTTTCGACGCCCAGCCAGCCGATTACCGGAAGGATATCATCGCCCACGGGGTCCCGAAGTGCGTGGTTGAGGCCGGCATCAGCATGGGGTGGGAACGGTACGCGGGCAACCACGCCCTGTTCATCACAATGGAGCGGTTCGGGGTGTCAGCCCCCTACAAGGTCCTGGAAGAGGTCTACGGTTTCAACACGAAAAACATCGTAACAAAGGTCGAAGAATTCCTCCGGAAGAAATAACAGGGAGGGAGCCATGAAACAGAAACAGTTTACCGTTACCGGCATGTCCTGCGGCCACTGCAAGATGGCTGTGGAAGAAGCGGTCGGTTCCATCAAGGGAGTGAACAGGGTCACGGTCGACCTTGACACGAACAGCCTCGACGTGGAATACGCTGACGATTTAGTCACCAGGGGCGACATAGAGAACGCCGTCAGGGAAGCCGGTTACGAACTCTCTCAATAAGATGCTAACCTAAAAGATGCTAACCTAACCTGCCGATCTCTTCAAAAAGGTTTTTCCAGGAAGATTCTTTACGGTAGAACACGGCCGGTTTCCCCCAGGGGACCGAAACCGTTATCGTTCCGCCTGCATGTTCATTCCCGCTCCAGAAATGGATCCACTTATCGTCCGGGAGGTATGCCTCCCATTCAGACACACCCTCGCTGTAAACCGGCGCCACCAGGATGTCCCGTCCGAAGAGGTACTGGTACTGTATAGTATAGGCTGTCTGATCGCCCTCGTAGTGCATGAACAGGGGCCGCTGAACCGGTATCCCTTCCCTGCTGTTTTCCTCAACGATTGATTTTATGTATGGCGCGAGCCCGGTGTAGACGCGGGTCATCCTGGCGAGATAGCTGATGGTCTCGTCGTCTGAATCGAACTGCCAGTTGTCATCAGGGCGGTTCCCCTCGTGGGTGCGCATGAGGGGGGTAAAGGCCGCCATCTCGGCCCACCGGACGAAGAGCTCTTTTGTTCGCTTCATCCCGAAGAGGGTCGTGTACCCCCCGATATCGCTGTGGTGCAGCCCCATGCCGCACATCCCGAGGGAGAGGGCGGCCGGCACAACCGAGGCGAGGCCGTCGTCCAGGCTCCAGTCCACGTTCTGGTCACCGGCCCACATCATGGTGCAGTAGCGCTGGCTCCCGGTGTATCCCGCCCGCATGAAAAAGGTGATGTCGTCGAGCTTCCCGGCCTCCTCCACCGCCTCGCGGTTAATCTTCGCCCAGAGTGCGGGCCAGGCGTTGTGCGCGATCATTGGGTCCCCGTTTTTCAGAACAACGTCCGTGGGGAGGTATTCCCCGAAATCCGCCATCCAGCCGGAGAGGCCCAGATCTATCATGTACTTTTTTATCACCCCCCGGTACCACTCGCAGGCCTCGGCCATGGTGAAGTCGACCACCCCGGCGTCAAATTCCCCGAAGTCGACCAGATAGTCGTTTCCATCGGCGTTTTTCGCGAGCAGACCGAGGCGGGACGCCTCCTCGAAGAGGCTCCCTTCAACGGCTATGTAGGGGTTGATGTAGCCGAGGAAGCGGATCCCCCTCTCTTTCAATTTCGGGATCTCTTTGTCAAGGCCGGGATAGAGCTTTTCGTCCCAGACCCAGTTCCACATGAGGCGCTTTCCGAAGGAGGTGAACCGCCTCCCCTCCCAGTCCTGGGCCCAGACGGCGCCGACCCTGACGCCCCCGGCGAGGCACCGCTCGAGTTTCTCCAGGCAGGTCGCCGTGCCCCCCTGTATGCCGAGCCAGACCCCGTCATAGACCCACTCCGGGAGCAGGGGCTGGCGTCCGAGAAGGCCGGTGAGCTTCTTCACTATTTCGACATAGGTCTCGCCGGCCTCGAAGTAAATCCGCCCCGGCACCTCCCAGACCTGGAGCTCGTGGTAACCGTCCCGGCGGAAGTCGAAATCCATATAGGCGCTCGAGTCAACGTGGCAGAAGTACTTCCGGGTTGACACGAAGGTCGGCTGGGGATAAAAAGTCCAGTAGTAGTCGCCCCCGGCCCGGTCTTCCGAATCGGCGCGGAAGGTGATGTAAGTGTCCTTGTTGCGCCCCACCCCCTGTTCCGACGACCAGAGTGGAAAGTTGCGGCCCCGGAGGTCGAAGCAGGAGAACTGCTCACCGCAGCCGTACACGCGCTCGCCCGGTTCAGCGTGAAGGCGGATCCAGATCCGGTTCACGCCCCCGGGCCTGCCGGTAAACTCGATAACGCTCCTCCCCTCCTCTTCGGCGAAACGAAGGGTCGTTTCATGAATGCCGTTGCGGGAGAGGGTCACCCGGGCCTCCCCCCTGCCGGTTTCGACCGTGAAATCGGTGAGGGCGACACGCTCGTACACGTTGTCGCGGATCTTGAAGTTTCCCCGGTACATGTCTATGTCCGGGTGTCCGGTGCCCGCGTACAGGCACGGTTCGTCTTTGCTGTGCTTCAAAATGAGGGTTTCCTTAATCGAGAAGGCAAATCCGTTTTCATCGTGAGAAAATTCCATTGTCAACTCCCTGTTATGCGTTGAAAAATTCCGGTATTTTCGCGAGGAGAATATCCCGGTCCAGGCCGATGGTGGCCACGTGGATCGAGTTCACCAGCTTTACCAGTTCTTTATGATTAGATTTGATTCCCGAGTAGATACGGTCCCCGCTCTCCGGGGATACAACGTCGTCGTCCATGGACTGAAATATCATGACCGGCACGGTTACCTTTTTCAGAATACGCCGCGCCAGTCCCTGGAGCTTAAGAAGGTGGGGGACGCACCGGATAGGGGTCTTTCGGTAGCCGATGTCCATCTCCGGTTTTTCTCCCGGCTTCGGGGTCGGGGGCACGATAGGGTTGAACCGCATGAAGTATTTTGCCACCGGTGTGAGGGAGGTCATACGGTTTTTGAGCTTCAGGGCCGGGCTGATAAGGGCCAGGTGTTTCATGGAGGGATATTCCGCGGCCAGAATGAGGGCGATGACCCCGCCCATGGAGAAACCGACCACGTTCACCTCGTCATACTCATTCTCGAGCCGGGCACAGGCCTCACGGGAATAATTGAGCCAGTCTTTCCATCCGGCCTTCTCCATATCCTCAGGGGTGGTCCCGTGCCCCGGGAGGAGGATGCCCTCCACGGTGAATCCCTCCCTGTTCAGTGCCTCGCCAAGGTCCCGGAGGTGCCCCGGGGTCCCGGTGAACCCGTGGATCAGCAGGCAGGCTTTGTTTTTGTTTTCCCCCTTCCCCTCGAACCTGAAGGGGGCAGCCAGTTCGTGAAAGTAGTTCATACTCTGTTCTCCTTCCCCCCACCCCCCCGGAGGGGGGCTTCAAAAATCATCCCATACAAAGAATTATCTTCTAAGATACCCCCCTTTGGGGGGCTGGGGGGATGACCAACCGGAGGATCTAACGTTTTTTATAATGGAAAAATAATTATCATAGTAAGAAACGAACGTCAACTGAAATTCAATGTGCCTCTTCCCAGTTCTCTCCCCAGCCGATATCGACCTGGATCGGGACGTCCAGGTTAAGGGCCTTCTCCATCCGCTCCCTGACCAGGGCCTCCATTTCGCTCTTCTCGCTCTCGTGTACCTCGAAGACCAGTTCGTCGTGGACCTGGAGGATCATCTTCGATTTCATCCCCTTTTCGGAGAGGTCGGCCGCGATATTGATCATGGCGATCTTTATCATGTCAGCCGAGGTGCCCTGGATCGGGGTATTGATGGCGACCCGTTCCGCCCCCTCCCGGGGGAACTTGTCGTCAGAGGTAATACCGGGAACAGCCCGCTTTCTGCCGAGGAGGGTCTTCACGTAGCCGTGCTCCCTGGCGAAGGCGATGGTGTTATCGATATAGGCTCTGACCCCCGGGTAAGACTCGAAGTACCGTTCTATAAAGAGGGACGCGTCCTTTATGGATATCTCGGCCTGCTGGGAGAGCCCGTAGGGGGAGACCCCGTAGATGGTGGCGAAATTGATTATCTTGCCCTGCCGCCGCATGTCCGCGTTCACGTTGTCCAGGGTGACCCCGAAGACCGACGCGGCGGTGAGGCTGTGGATGTCGATGCCGTCGCGGAAGGCCTGGAGCATGTTCTCGTCCCCGGAAAGGTGGGCCACCAGGCGGAGTTCGATCTGGGAATAGTCAGCCGCCAGGAAGAGGTGCCCTTCGGCCGGGATGAACCCCCGGCGGATGCTCTTGCCGAACTCGTCCCGTATCGGGATGTTCTGGAGGTTCGGTTCAGACGACGAGAGCCTGCCGGTGGCGGCCACGGTCTGGTTGTAGGACGTGTGGATCCGCCGTGTCTTTGGTGATACCAGTTTCGGCAGGGTCTCGATATAGGTGTTCTTGAGCTTCGAGAGGGTGCGATAATTGATGAGCCGGTCGATTATCTCGTGGCTTCCCCGGAGTGACTCGAGCACGGTGATGTCCGTGGAGTAGCCGGTCTTGGTCTTTTTCTGGGGCTTGAGGCCGAGCTTCTCAAACAGGACCGACGCGAGTTCCCGGGTCGAATTGACGTTGAAGGTCTGGCCGGCATCCTGGAATATCTCTTTCTCCACGGCGGCCAGGCGCCGTTCATTCTCGACCAGAAGTTCCTGCATATAGGGGATGTCGAGCATCACCCCGGCGTGCTCCATGTCGGCAAGCACCGATACCAGGGGCATCTCCACGTCGAAGAAGAGCCGCTCCAGGCTTTCTTCTTTGAGTTTCGGCCCGAAAAGATGATACAGCCGGAGGGTGATGTCCGCGTCCTCGATGGCGTACTCCGCGACCCTCTCAAGAGGGACCTCCTCGAGGGTGACCGCGTTGCGGCCGGTGCCGGTGAGGTCCTTGAACTTGATGGTGGTGTATGAGAGGTAGCGACCAGCTATGTCGTCGAGGTTGTGGCGGCGCTCGTTCGGATCGATCAGGTACGAGGCGACCATGGTGTCGAAGTGGAGGCCGGCCAGTTCGACGCCCGCCCCCCGGAGCACCAGGAGATCGTACTTGATGTTCTGGCATATCTTCTCAATACCGGGATCTTCCAGAACGGGACGGAGCTTTTCCAGTATGAGTTCCCGGTCAAGGAGTGTTTCGCTGAAGAGGGATCCGTGGCGGACAGGTACGTACCACCCGGCCCGTTCGGCCACGGAGAAGGAGAGGCCGAGGAGTTCCGCGTCCACCGGGGAGAGGGAGGTGGTCTCGGTATCGAGGGACACGAGTTTCGCCCTTTTGACAGCGGCAATGAGGGTATCGAGCTCTTCTTCGGTTTTCACGGTCCGGTAGTCGCGATCCGGCTCCACCGTGGGTGCAGGGGGATCGTCTTCGCCCCCGAAGTATTCCCGTATGATCGATTCCATCTCGTGGCGGCGAAAATATTCCACGGCCTGTTCTGCGGGGACTTCGGTAAAGGCCATGTCCTCAAGCTTCACCGGGAGTTTGATGTCGGTTTTAATGGTGACCAGTTCCCGGCTCAGCTCGGCCGATTCTTTCCCGTCTGCCAGGAGATCCTTCTGTTTTCCTTTTATATCGTCGATGTGATTGTAAATTTCCTCGAAGGACCCGTAGGTTTCGATGAGCTTTTGCGCGCCCTTCTCGCCGATTCCCTTGACGCCGGGGATGTTGTCCGAGGTGTCACCGGTGATGGCCATGTAGTCGATGACCTGTTCCGGGGTGATGCCGAGCTTGGCCCTGATTCCGTCGACGTCGTAGATCTCGTAATCGGAGATTCCCTTCCTGTTGGCCAGCACCTTCACCCGGTCGGTTACGAGCTGGTAGGCGTCCTTGTCCCCGGTGACCAGGTATACTTCGAGGTCGTTCGAGGCGTACTGTTTCGCCATGGAGCCGAGGACGTCGTCAGCCTCATAATCGTCGACCTCGAGGCACTCGATTCCGAGGAGCTCCACCATCCGCTTTATCTCTTCTATCTGGCCCCGGAGATCGTCCGGCATCTTCTCCCGGTTCGCCTTGTACCCGGGGTAGACCCGAAAACGGAACGACTTCTCCGGGGGATCAAAGGCAACGGCCAGGTAGTCGGGGGCCTGGTCTTCGATAAGGCGGAAGAGCATGCGGGCGAAGCCGAATATGGCGGAGGTGTTCTGCCCCCGGGAGTTGGTGAGGGGGTTTCGTATGAAAGCGTAGTATGCCCGGTAGCAGAGGGCGTGTCCGTCGATGATGAAGAGTTTTTTCACTCGGTGCTCCTGTTGGCCGGTTCTGTTTACCTATTGATGTATGAATTCTTACCATGGTTGTCAATACATTTTGACGGCAGCGGTTTCGCCCGGGGATGGATCAGGTAATAAAAAATTCAGCAAAAAGCGTCCTCCCGTTCGTATAGCTTTTATACGAAAGGAGGAACGGCATGAAGGTTGATACGACTATTAATGTTAAGCGGGTGGTGATTGAGAGGATCGATTCAGCGGCAAGGATGTTCTCAATTTCGAGGAGTAAACTGGTCTCCCTGCTCCTGAAACGGATGC
>CAZEPS010000086.1:0-15687 GCA_964514165.1 uncultured Leptospirales bacterium | reverse complement strand
ACAAGGTTCCCCAGGACCTGAACGTTTCCCCTGCCGTCATTCTCCGGCACGCCGTTCACCGCCCGCCTGACCCCGTAACAGAAACCGAGTTCATCCGCACGGCGCACCCTCCGGTTGACGGTTTCGGCGAGAAAGACGGATCCGTATTCCCCTGCCAGCTCATCGTACCGCTCCCGGGCTTCGATCTCAGAATCAAAGATACCGAAAAGGGATGATCCGGACCCTGACAGGAGGGCGCGGGGGCCGAGGCGGTTTTTTATCTTCGCCAGTTCCGGGAAGGACCGAAAAATGCTGTACTCGAAGTCGTTATGGAGAAAAGAAAAATCGTAATCCCTGATGAACAGTTCCGTCGCGCGAACCAGGCCGATTTTTTCGTAGTCCAGGGCCCCGTATGCCTCCACGGTGCTGATGTGTAGATCCGGATGCACAATAACCACGTGCCGCTTCGGGATGTCCGGAAGCCGTTCGATTGTCTCACCCCGCCCGGTGCCGAGGCAGGTACCCCCGTGAACGTGAAAGGGGACGTCCATGCCGAGTTCCCGGCCGACGCCTGCCATCTCATCCCGGGTGAGGTTCAGCCTGAAGAGAAGGTTCATCCCCTTGATGACGGCAGCCGCGTTCCCGCTTCCCCCGCCGAGCCCGGCCCCCATGGGGATTTTTTTTTCCAGAGAGATGCTTATGCCGTCCCGGATGCCGTACCGCTTTTTCATCAGCCGGGCGGCGCGGACGCATAAGTTGTCGTCATTTTCGAGATCGGGATTTGAACAACGGAAGAGGATGTTCTCTTCATCAGCAGGATGGATCTCGATTTCGTCAAAGATGCTGACCTGCTGGTACACTGTAACGAGTTCATGATACCCGTCGTCCCGTTTTCCGGGAATATCGAGGGTAAGGTTTATCTTGGCGCAGCTCTGGAGTCTCATTGTGCGGTACAAAGCTCCGGCATGTGTAACTCCCGGGCGGTCTCTTCCTTGACGCGGCGGTCAAGCTCGAGGATTTCTTCTATTTCGGGATTATGCATACTATCGTGATCGTCCAGCTTTCTTCTGATAAGGGCGGGGATATCCATGAACCCGATTTTTTCCTCCAGGAAGGCCTTAACCGCCACCTCGTTCACGGCGTTCAGGACGCAGGGCATACTGCCGCCGGCCCTTCCCGCCTCCAGGGCGTAGCCGAGGCAGGGGAAGCGTTCCATGTCCGGGGTATGGAACTCCAGGCTGCCGATAGCCGCCAGGTCAAGAGGTTCAACCCCGGTCTCGAGGCGGTCCGGGAAGGTGAAGGCGTACTGAATCGGAAGGCGCATGTCAGGGGAGCTGAGCTGGGCCATGACTGACCGGTCGTCGAATTCCACCATGGAGTGGATTATGCTCTGGGGGTGAATGATTACGTCAATGTCGTCATAGTCGAGGCCGAAGAGCATCTTCGCCTCGATGACCTCGAAACCCTTGTTCATCAGGGTCGCCGAGTCAACGGTTATCTTGCTCCCCATGGACCAGTTCGGGTGCTTCAGGGCGTTTTCTGCTGACACATGATAGAGTTTTTCTTTTTCAGTATTCCTGAAAGCGCCCCCGGAACAGGTTATAACTATTTTTCGGATTCGCTTTCTGTTTTCACCTGTCACGCACTGCAGTATGGCGGAGTGTTCCGAATCAACCGGCAGTATGGGGACCCCGCTTTTTTCGGCGAGGCTCATGACAATCTCTCCAGCAGAGACCAGGGTCTCTTTATTCGCCAGGGCCACGGCCTTCTTCTCTTTGATCGCTGTAATTGTGGGAAGTATCCCGATGCTGCCCACCAGTGCGTTGACCACAATATCGGAAGGCTCGTTTCCAGCTACCTGAATCAGCCCCTCCAGACCGGGGATTACGTCAACGGCAACCCGTTTCCCGAGCTCACGGGCCTTCTCCTCGTCGAAGACCGCGACGGTTTCTATGCCGAATTCCCGGATCTGCCGCTCCATGACGTCGATGTTGCCGTGGCACGAAGCGGCCGTTACCCGGTAGAAGTCCCGGTTCTTCGCGACAATGTCCATGGTCTGGAGGCCTATGCTTCCGGTGCTCCCCAAAATGGCGATGTTCTTCATGCTTCGCTCCTTCTCAGATTGTTCAATGTCTTATTTTGTGTAAACCGCTTTGCAGTACTTCGCCACCGCCATAAGAGGAAAGGCGTAGGGGTACGAAGGATAATTCATGTAGAGTATGCGGGGATGGCCGGTGCCAACGGTGGAACGGTCTATCCACTTTCCGTCACGGTTGAACTCCCTGACCAGATAGCCGATACCACGGACGACGGCCGGGTTCTTCTCAAGGCCAGCCTCGATGAGGGCCAGGAGGGCCCAGGCGGTCTGGGATGGGGTGCTTACCCCGCGGCCGGCGAGGGCCATGTCGTCGTAGGACCGGGTCGTTTCCCCCCATCCCCCGTCGCTGTTCTGACGGCTGATGAGCCACTTCAGGGCCCGCCGTATGTATGCAGAATCCGGATCTTCCCCGGCCTTCACGAGGCCGACGACCGCGGCGCCCGTGCCGTAGATATGGTTTATCCCCCACCTGGCGTCCCAGGATCCGGTTTCACTGTTCTGTGTTTTTTTGAGATAGGAAACCCCGCTCCGGCATGTTTCTGAATTTTTCACGGTCAGGCCCACCGTTCCCAGGGCCTCGAGGATGTGGCCCGTCAGGTCCGGACAGCTGTCGTCAAAGAGATCAACCGAGTCCTTAAAGTCGCGGGCGATGAAGTCGATGACGATATTGCCGTTGTTGTTTTTATCAAAGGCCCCCCATCCCCCGTCTTTGTTCTGCATATCCTTGAGCCAGCTGACCGCGTCATTTATTTCGGATTTCGCCATTCCCATATGGTACAGTGCCATGATGATCTCAGCGGTGTCGTCCGTGTCAGGGGCGTACCAGAAATCGAGGCCGAAGGGGAACCCGCCGTTTTCATGCTGCTGGCGGATCAGATACTGACCGGTTTTTTCAAGCCGGGCCCCGTCGTAATCTGCGTTTATGAGTGCCAATGCGAGGAGCGCCGTGTCCCAGAAACGGCCGTCGTCGAGGACACCCCGGTAGGCGCTCGGGCCGGTCTTGAAGTAGAGTTCCTCGATGAAGCCGAAACTTTTCGTTATCATCGGGTCGAGCCCCTCTTTGAAACGGGGGAAATGGGACTTGATGTCCTCAAGGACCATGATGGTAAGAAGGGAGGACATGGTGTATCCTCCCCAGCTTCCCATCGGCTGCTGGGTCTTCAGAATGAAGGTGAAGATGGTCTCGAGCTCGCTGAAGTCACGTTCTGGTGCCGGGGTTTCTAAAGCCGGTTTATTCCCTTTCCAGAGCTCGGTCAGGTCGAAGCGGGGCCCCAGGTCTTTACTGATGCGGTACTTTTTCAGGTAGGCGATTGGGACCATGTGGGGGGTTACCCACTGGGAGAAACTCGTGTAGTTGACCGGAAAGCTGTCTGTATAGATTAAAATGGGGACAGCCGGGAGGTCGTCCCAGGGATAGTTTCTGAACAGGGCCATCCAGATCTTCGTGAAGAGGGAGGATCCCTCCATGCCCCCCTTTGACAGGATGAAATTCCGGGCCCGGGACATCGGTCCTGAGCCGGTGTCTGTACCCATGGCCTTGAGGGCGAAGTAGTTGAAAATGGTAAAATCGATATTTCCGGTCGTCACGTTGGCGTCTTTAACATTGTACCAGGAGCCGTCCGGCAGCTGGGTATGGAGAAGCATTCTCCTGAGGCGCCCTTCGTCAACAAGGGAGTCCTTTTTATTGTACCATTTCGTCAGACAGTAGTAGAGGGATATAAAATTGGCCCCGAGGTATGACGGCATGTTCCAGTATTCGTTGTCGATTTTTTCAGAGAGGATGTTACGTTTTCCGCGGTCAATGACAGATTGCAGATTACGTTTGCTGATCTCTCCCTGAGGCGGAATTTCCGATATGCCGGTGGTGCCGGCGCCGCCAATGAGTATCAGGCCCGCGATGAGGGCGGTTATTTTTGACTTCATGGTTTCCTCTGTATTTGTTTATGACGGTACCTGTTCAGCACCCGATGCTTATCTCATCCAGAGCGGATTCCAGGTTTACCTCGGTGTCCACGCATCCCTCTTTTACCAGGGGAATTATCAGGATCGGGGGTTTCGAGTTCTCGTTCTCGCCGTTCAGTTCCCGGACGTTTTCCACACCTTCGGAGAGTTCTCTGGGGCAGGCCACGGCCACGATCCCTTCGGGCATGGTCTTTTTGACGTATCTCAGGGCCAGGGAGCCCCCTGGTGCGACGCAGATTCCCCGGTAGCCGAGTTCCTTTGCCCGGTCACTGAGGATTTTCACCTGGCACCCGGGATCGCAGGATTTGCAGATGAGCCCGTCAGAGGTGCTTTCCGCCCGGCACTTACCCGAGATGCGGAGACAGTGGGGTATGAGGAGAATGCGTTTTTCAACCGGGACCCGGGCCAGGCGGGCCCGCTCGGAGCGGTACTCCTCGGTGTATAATTCTTCACGGTATTCTTTCGTTGTTATCTGAGTTTCCATGGGAACCTCTCTTATTTTTTGGTTAAATGTGACGTATATTGCAGCGCGGCGGTATCAGACGCGCCGACGCAGAACATGGCAATCCTGAGTTCTTCGATAATCTCGGTGATCGCATTCGAGACCGCTTCAGCCGATTCAGAAGCGGCGGCCATGAGGGGCAGCGCCACTCCCCCGAAGTCGGCCCCCAGGGCGATGACTTTGGCCAGGTCGATGCCGGTCCTGACGCCGCCGCTGGCGATAAGGAACACTTCCCGGTCCTCCTCCCTGACCATCCGGATAGACTGGGCCGTGGGTATCCCCCATTCCGAAAAGGAGCCGGCGATGTTGAAACCGGTTTCAGTTTTGGAGCGGTACTTCTCTACCTCGCCCCAGGAGGTTCCCCCGGCTCCGGCCACGTCGATGGCCGCCACCCCGGCGTTGATGAGCAGCCGGGCAGTTTCTCGGGACATGCCGAAACTCACCTCCTTGGCGATGACCGGCACCGTCAGTGAACGGCACACGGCTTCGATTTTTTTCGCGAGTCCGGCGAACCTGGTGTTCCCCTCGTGCTGAAGGGCTTCTTGAAGGGGGTTCAGGTGGAGGATAAGAGCGTCCGCTTCGATCATTTCAACGGCTCGAATACACTCACTGACCCCGTAGCCGTAGTTGAGCTGGACCGCCCCGAGGTTCGCGTACAGGGGAATGTCAGGGGCGATGTTCCTGACCCGGAAGGTCCACTCGAGCCGGGGGTCGTCAATGGCGCACCGTTGTGATCCGACCCCCATCGGAATCCGGTGGTGCTGCGCTGCTTCGGCCAGGTTCCGGTTCAGCCGTGCCCCCTCGTCTATTCCACCCACCATGGAGGAGATTAGCAGCGGGGCTCCGGCCTCTCTTCCGATAATTTCCGTTGTCAGATCAATTTCATCAAGATCGACCTCCGGGAGGGCCTGGTGGTCGAACCGGTATTCTTCGAGACCGGTCGTGATGGCGTTAAACGAAACTTTTCTGTTCAGGGAAATATCGATATGGTCGGCCTTCCGCTTTTTGTGGATGTTTATAATGTGTGATTCAGTCTCGCTCATTCTTCACTCCTTTTCTTCAGCTGTCTCTCTCTGTCAGATAGGTGATGAGGTCCTGGATGTCCCGCTTAACCCGTAAAGCCGTTTCGAGGGCGTCGGCTGATTCCATGGCGTGTCTGCTGTACCGTTCAACCATTTCCTGAACTTCTTCCCTGACGCCGAGATCCTCCATGATTGACAGGACAGCCCCGGCGTCTTCCCCGGTGATTTCATCGCGGTTGTATATCTGTGCGATTTTTTCCCGGCTGGATTGATTTCCCTTTTCCATGGCGATAACAACCGGGATGGATTTTTTCTTTTTGACGATGTCGCTACCGGCCGGCTTGCCGGTTATGTCCGGATCGCCCCATATCCCGAGATAATCGTCGCGGATCTGAAAAGCCAGTCCAAGATTTTTACCAATCTGTTTCATCATTTCGACCAGCTCATCGGTCCCGTACCCCAGGAGTGAACCGAGCTCCATTGAGCATGCCAGAAGGGCCCCGGTCTTTCCTTCCACCATGGCAAGGTAGTCCTCAGCCGATATGTCCATCCGGTCTTCGAAGTGTATATCCAGGAACTGTCCCTCGATCAGCTTCAGGGTTGTCTCCTCAAGGATGGCCAGGAGCCGGAGGCGCAGGGCATCGGGGATCTCTTTCCCGTTGGGCCGGTAGAGGGCGCGCCCCGCCAGTATCTTCATGGCGGTGCCGGCGTTAATCGCCTGGGGCATCCCCCATACCTTCCAGACCGTTGGGCGGTGGCGCCGCTCCTCGTCATTGTCCTGGATGTCGTCGTGAATAAGGGAGAAATTATGTATCAGTTCAACGGCCGCCGCGGCCGGAAGAGCCCTTGCGTAGTTTCCCCCGGCGGCCTCGCAGGAGAGGAGGCAGAGGGTGGGTCGCAGCGCTTTTCCCGACGGGGCGGCCGCCTCGTTCCCTCCGGCGTCTATCCATCCGAGATGGTAACGCATCATGTCATAGAGAGGCATTGTCTGTCCTGCGAGTTGTGAGCGAAGCTCATTCTCTATGGCTGGCCGGTACCTGCTGAATATGTCCGGTGTGTTCATCTGGCTGTCTCCATTTTAGTTTTATAGAGATACATGAAGAGTTCAGGGAACTTCTCCTTCACCCTGGAAACGATTCCCTCCGGGTCGAGACTGAACCGGGAATGGAAAATAGACTGGTCGCCGTGCTCGATAAACTCATCCGGTATTCCGAGTAGCTCGACCCGGACCCCGTCTATTCGCTCCACGGCGAGAAGTTCGAGTACTGCGCTCCCGATGCCCCCGATGACGCTGTTCTCTTCCATCACCAGGAGCCGCCCGCTCCTTCCGGCGGCCTCAAGAATTGTTTCACTGTCCAGGGGCTTGGCATACCTGGCGTTTATTACCGCTGTTTCGATTCCGTCAACTGCCAGTTCTTCAGCGGCGATGAGGGCCTGGTTCGCCAGGGGGCCCATGGCGAGGATCGCCAGGTCATCGCCGTACCGGAGTATCTCGGATTTTCCCGCTGGAAGAATTTCCGCCTGGCCTTCGATAGAGGACCCTTCTCCGTTTCCCCGGGGGTACCGGACGGCGAAGGGCAATCCGGCATGAACAGCCGTATATAAAAGATTTCGCATCTCCTCCTCATCCCTGGGAGATGCGATGACCATGTTCGGTATGGACCTCATGAAGGAGATGTCAAATGCCCCCTGGTGCGTCTTGCCGTCGTCGCCTACGATGCCCGCGCGGTCAATAGCGAAGATTACCGGCAGATTCTGAAGACAGACGTCGTGAATTATCTGGTCATAGGCCCGTTGAAGGAAAGTGGAGTAGATTGCCACGATGGGGACATACCCTTCACGGGCAAGGCCGGCCGCCATGGTGACACTGTGCTGTTCGCAGATGCCGACATCGAAAACCCGCCGGGGGAACCGCTTTTTGGCCTCGGTAAGGCCGGTGCCGTCGAGCATGGCAGCGGATATTGCCACGACCCTGTCGTCCGATTTCATGAGTTCGCAAACGGTGCGGGAGAAAACCCCGCTGTAGGTAAGGGCTGAACCGGATTTTTTCCCGTTAGGGGATATGCCGTGGTACTTTGTCGCATCTGTTGCGGCGGGTTCGAATCCCTTCCCCTTTTTTGTGACGACGTGCACGATAGTTGGTCCGGTACTGCGGTCCCGTGAATCCTCCAGGGCTTTTTTGAGTTCGCTTATATCGTGGCCGTTGACCGGTCCTATATAGCGGAATCCCATATCCGTAATGAGATCTGCGTATGGTGTATTTGAGTTGTCACTGCTTTTTATGCTCTTGAATAGCGCTTGCGGGAGTGTGAGGGACTTTTTTAACCGATTGTTATCGGAGATTTTCCGTAGATTTTTTAAAACTTCCCTCAGGGACCCGGCAGATTCGGAAATGGACATGCCGTTATCGTTCAAAATTATGGTAAGTTTCGTACCGAGGTGGCCCAGGTGATTGACCGCCTCCAGTGCCATTCCAGAACCGAGGGAGCCGTCACCGATAATCGCAACCACCTGATTGTCTCCCCCGGAAAGATCCCGTGCCGCGGCCATCCCCATGGCTGCAGAGATTGATGTACCGGCATGGCCGGCGATGAAGGGATCGTATACGCTTTCTCCGGGATCGGGAAATCCTGAAATGCCGTCATATTTGCGCAGGGTTGTGAACGCGTCTCTTCGGCCGGTGAGGATCTTATGGATATAACACTGGTGGCCGACATCCCATATTATCTTGTCACGGGGAGCATTGAAGACAAGGTGAATGGCAATGGTGAGTTCCACAGCCCCCAGGTTTGAAGCCAGGTGGCCGCCGTTTCTCTGAACACGATCTATGAGCAAGGTACGTATTTCTTCAGAGAGTTGAATGAGTTCGCTGCCATTGATTTTTTTGAGATCAGATGGGGAGTCGATCCTGGATAAAATTGTTTCCATATGTTTTCTTTCTTCACCTTTATTTGCTGTAGTATGTAAGTAAAAATTTACTTACATACATAAATACTTGTAAGTAAAATTTTACTTACAAGTATGTGCTATATTTGTATGTAAATAATTAAATTGTATGTAAAGTCATACGTGTATACAAAAAATAGAGTTATAATTGAATGAATATAACATACACAGCATGTTAGTAAGTAAAAATTTACTAACATGCAAATTGGAAACGTACACTGATGTAACAATATACAAATGTCAAATGTTTTTTTTACTTTTTTCCAAAAGAGTGAAGACTGTTTATGCTTTTTTTTTCTCGGAATATTTTTTTTAAAAAAAAGAATGGACAAAAGGTAAGTAAAAATTTACTTTCTTACACTGTTTAATAAAACTCTTTTAAAGAGGTGTTACTATGAAATTTTCAGTCGCAGCGCGATTTGACGAAGAGCTCCTCGAAGGTCTTAAGCCCTACCCGGTCTATGAGATATACGGAAAGATGACCTCCGATTATTTCGGAGGGGGGCGGCCCTCATTTTATCTTCCCACCGTAGACCGGAAAAGGCTGGCTGAATACGCGAAAAAGACCATGGACCGGGGGATAGAGTTCAACTACCTCCTGAACGCCTCCTCCATGGGTAACCTGGAATTCACCAGCGAGGGACAGCGGGAGATAAACCGCCTTCTGGACTGGCTTGACGAGATCGGAATCACCTCGGTGACGGTGGCGAATGTCTTCTTCCTGAAACTCATCAAGAAGCGTTACCCTGACATGAAAGTGCGGATTAGCTCGCACCGCTACACGGACAGTCCCCGGAAAGTGCGCTTCTGGCGGGACGCGGGCGCTGACTGCGTCGTCGTATCCGAAGTCAACATCTATCGGGAATTCAAGGTACTTGAAGCACTGAAGGAGGCGGCCGGGGACTCGATGGAACTCCAGCTCATTGTGAACAACTGGTGCCGCCAGGACTGTGCCATCGCGGGCAACCACGCGGTGGGGCTTTCCGTGGCTTCCCAGACCAAAGCCAGGGGGTTTCCCCTGGACTACTGTTCCCTGTACTGCAACAGAATCCGTCTCCAGGAGCCGGTCCACTACATCAGGGCCAACTGGATCCGCCCCGATGACATTGGGGTATACGAAAAGCTCGGGTATACCCACTTCAAGATAGTTGAGCGGAACACCCCGACCCGGATAATCCTGGACCGGGTGAAGGCCTATTTCGAGCGGCGCTACGACGGCAACCTGATGGACATCTTCCAGAACTACGCCTATCCCCTGGACAAGTTCATGGATAGGGAAAAGGACGCCTTCTCAAGGAAGCGGATGACCAGGTACTTCCTGAAGCCCCGCGCCGTGAACCTGCTGAAGTTCATGAAGGTGGTCAGGTTTGGGGAAAAGGGGAATATGCTCTTCCCGCGGAGCACCGAGAACCCGGTCCATATAGACAACCGAAAGCTTGACGGCTTCATCAAGTTTTTCCTCAAGAACAGCTGCCAGGCGAGGGACTGTGAATCGTGCCGCTACTGCCACCGCTGGGCCGATAAGGCAGTGACCATCGATCCCCGGTGGCGGGAAGAGATGAACGGGATTTACGAGGAGCTCCTGGAAGAGATTCACAGCGGCGGCTTCTGGGAGTCCTACTGGGACACCGCCCGGAATTATGTCTTCAACACCGGAGGGGCCAGGGAGGAGATCGCAAACGACGTGAAAGACTTTCGGAAGATTCTGAAGACCATGCCTTAAGACCGGCGTCTGAACAGTGAGAAAAGAATGAATGAAAAACGGATAGAAAAAAATGATAAAAATGATATGGAACGGTTGAAATTGACCCTCAACCGGGGGGCGGACTTTCTCGCCTCACTCCAGTACGATGACGGATGCTGGAAGGGGGATTACGGCGGGGCGGTGTTCCTCCTGCCGATGTACGTCGGGGCCTGTTACATAACCGGCGAGCCGCTGGACGAGGGGGACCGGGCGGGTATCATCAAATATTTCTTTGCCATACAGAACGGGGACGGGAGCATCGGCCTCCATCCCGAGGACCGGGGGATGATATTCACCTCGGCCCTGAGCTACGTCGCCCTGCGCATCCTCGGGATAGATAAAAACGACGAGCGTCTCGCCAGGCTCAGGGGGTGGATTCTCGGCAACGGCACGGCACTGGGGTCCGCGAGCTGGGGTAAGTTCTTCCTGGCCCTCCTGAACCTCTGTCCCTTCGAGGGGCTCAACCCGCTCCTCCCTGAGCTCTGGCTGCTCCCCTATGCTCTTCCCTTCCATCCCGGGAGGATGTGGTGCCACGCACGGCAGGTCTATCTCCCCATGTCCTATCTCTACGGGATACGGGGGGCCGTGCCTGAGGACCCCCTCATAAGGGAGCTCAGGTCCGAACTCTATGACCGGCCCTATGATGAAATCGACTTCACCAGGCACCGGGACACCATAGCGCCCACCGATAACTATCGTCCTTTCACTGTATTGCTGACGTTTGTCAACCGGGTCCAGATCCTCTTCGAGAAGCTTAAACTGAAAAAACTCAGAACCCGGGCCCTGGAGGAGGTCTTTGACCACATTCTCTACGAGGACAGGGCCACCGGTTACATCGATATCGGGCCGGTGAACAGCATCTTGAACGCCCTGGTACACTTCTTCAGGGATCCCCGGGGGGATGATTACCGAAAGTGTTTCGACAAGCTGAAGATCTATCTCTGGGAGGATGACCTGGGGATTAAGTTCAACGGCTACAACTCCACGGCCCTGTGGGACACGGCCTTCGCGATCCAGGGCCTCTTCGCCGCGAAGATGACAGCGCGTCACCGGGAGGCCCTGGAAAAGGCCTACGGTTTTATCAGGGACAACCAGATTTTGGAGGACGTGCCCGATAAAAATAGATACTACCGCCACCCCAGCCGGGGGGGATGGCCCTTCAGCGATCGGGAACACGGCTGGCCCATCTCAGACTGCACGGCGGAGGGGTACAAGGCGGCCCGTCTGATTGAGGATGAGTTCGAACCCGATAATCTTATAGCCCGTGAGCTCATGAACGATAGCGTGGAGCTGATACTCTCCTATCAAAACAGGGACGGGGGATGGGCCACCTATGAAAACACCCGGGGAGGGAGGTGGCTCGAACTCCTGAACCCCTCGAGCGTGTTCGGGGACATCATGATCGACTATTCCCACGTGGAATGCACCTCCTCATGCATGCAGGCCCTGATGGAGGCGCGGCCCGGGGCCGATCAAAGGCTCGCGAAGCGGATAGACCGGGCCGTCCGCCGTGGGGCCGGCTTTATCCGGCGCACTCAGAAGAGGGACGGCGGGTTCGAGGGTTCCTGGGCCGTCTGCTTCACCTACGGGGCCTGGTTCGGTGTCTGGGGTCTCAGCGCAGCGGGGAAGGTCCCCTCCAGGGCCGCTGACCGGGCCTGCCGCTTCCTCATCGAACGACAAAATCCGGACGGGGGCTGGGGAGAGAGCAGCCTCTCGTGCAGGCAAGGACGGTGGATTCCGCATGAAACGAGCCAGACGGTCCATACCGCCTGGGCACTCATGGCCCTCATCAGGGGAGGGATGGGAGACAGCGAAGCCGTGCGCCGTGGCGCCGCGTTCCTGATGGAGGGGCAGATGACGAACGGGGACTGGCCGGCTGAATCCCTGGTGGGAATCTTCAACAAGACCACCCTTCTTAACTACGAGAATTACCGGCGATACTTTCCCCTGTGGGCACTGGGAATGTATCTCCAACACCTGGAGGGCTGATTATTCCGGCAGCCCCGTTGTAGCTCTTTTATTCATCTCATCCAACAGAAGGGTTTTTCGCCGTTGGACTCGGGGGAACCGCCTGGTCGCCTGACGCTTCATCCGGAACATGGACAGTGTCAACCATCCCGACCGTACCGGCGGGGATTAGTATCAACGACATCGCCTGTAACACCGGCGAGGGTCCCCTCTTTAACGAGCCGGAGTTCAGGCATATCGAGGACGTACTCCCCGGACCGGTGGGCCCGGTAGTTCTCGTTTCGCTCGCCGGGACTTTGATCAACGGCTTCCTGGAAAGAATCCCGGCGATTGTTATCGGCAGGTATGGTTGAACACATTAAAATTTATACCAAAAATAGATACCCCAAGGGGGACCCCCTGTTTAATTAATAGAGGTTCCCTTAATTTTTGTGCAGGTATTAAATAAAAAATGGTAACTACTCAGCCATGTGCAATTATATGCACATTACATGAAAAAACGTTAATATAATTCCCCCGCCGCCTTCGGCGGGGGAGGATTATACTAAAATAGTGTTTTAAAAAAACAAAAATAGTTTAGGAATAATTACTGGTTTTTTTTCTATAATTATATATTTTTAAATGAAGGTTTTTCGGATACAGGGGTCGTGAATTGAAAAAAGCAGCATATTCTTTTTCATTATTCTCATTTATCTTTTTAATAGGATTGTTTTCATCCTGCAGCCAGGGCAACATATGGGAAAAGGCCAACTCCTCTCCTCTTTTGGGACTCTTGTTCCAGCAACAGTCCGGTTTTCTCGCTGTTGGGCCCGGGGGCACTGCGTGGATATCCCCTGACGGGAGCGGCGGCTCCTGGACCGAGACCGGCCCCGGAGGGAATGATCTCGCTGCCGTGACATACGGGAACGGAATATTCGTCGCGGTCGGAGACCTGGGCCAGATCTGGACCACGCAGACCGGAAGAGAAGACTCATGGAACGATGTGACCCCCCTGCCGGGCAGTGACAGGCTCCTCGGCGTGGCTTACGGGGCCGGCCGGTTTGTTGCCGTCGGTGAGAACGGCACCATATGGCAGTCTGTTGACGGGAGCGCTGAAACATGGAACAATGTCAGCGTCGGGGGCGATAACCTTTCCGATGTTACGTATATAAACGGCAGGTTCGTTGCGGTCGGATTCAATCTTACTGCTTTCTGGTCAACTGACGGCGCCGTCTGGAACAATTCAGGTCCGGGAGGGGCCGGGGTCTTCACCGGGATTGCCTACGGCACCGACCGGTTTATTGCCGTTGAGGCGGCGGGGATAACCCGGTGGTCCATTGACGCAACTCTGCTGTCGTGGATAAGCGCCCCCATGGGGGGGCCTGGTATCCTGGATATAACCTACGGAAACGGCAGATACGTTGCTGTCGGACAGGGGGGCGACGTCTACTGGTCTGCGACCGGGAACGTCGGGTCATGGACCTCCGCAGGGCCGGTTGGCGGGAACGACCTGATTGGTATAGCCTGCGGCAACGGTTACTTTATCGCGGTCGGAATTTCGGGAGCCATGTGGCGATCCCCGAATGGCTCCTCCGGTTCCTGGGAAGAGGTCAGCCCCGATCCGGGTGGGTCGGATCTGACCGGTATCGCGTTCAGAGAGGAGCGGACCACAACGGCACCGCCGCCCATGTTTACGGCGGTCGACGGGACAGGGATGGTCTGGCGGTCTCCGGACGGTACGGTCAATTCCTGGGCGTCATCAGGACCGGTGGGTTTTGGTCTTTACGGTATAGCCTATGGCAATGGCCGGTACGTGGCCGCTGGCGGGGTAAACAAAGACATCGCTTCGTCCCCGGATGGATCATTCGGGACCTGGAATACGGTAAGTCTCGGGGCCGGAGGCAATTTCTGGGAGGTTGCCTATGGTAACAATGTATTTGTGGCAGTGGCCAATGACGGGGAGGTTTACTATTCGTCAACCGGTTTAGCCCTGCCTGTCGAATGGAACCTGACCGACCCGGACGGCGGTTCAACCGATGTCCTGCGGGAGGTCACTTTCGGTGACGGCAGGTTTGTGGTGGTCGGCGCTAACGGCAGTATTTATCATACCACCGGTCCTCCGGGGTGGATCTGGACTGATGAAAGTATTGCGACTGCAAATACCTTCATCAGTGCTGCTTACGGGCAAAACAGCTTTATTATTGCCGGCACGGGAGGTGCCGCGCATCGCCGGGCGTCGGATTTTTCCGGCGTGTGGCAGGATATATCTCCACTTTTGAGTTCTTTTTTTGGAATGACCCATGGGGCTAACCGTTTTGTTATGGTTGGCGTCGGCGGTAGTGTTTACTGGGATGATGATCCCCTGGCCGCCGCTGACTGGAATGCGGTAACCTCCCTCGGAACGACACTTGACGGCATAATTTACGGCAACGGCAGGTTCGTTATAGTCGGCGACAGCGGCTTTGGCGGGTGGTCATTCGACGGGACTGACGGAAGCTGGCAGACCTATAATGTCCCGCCTGGTAACAATTTCAACGATATCACCTACAATTCCGGTGTGGGTCCCTGAGGGCTTCAGACTGTTCTATCCTCGATAAAATCCCGCAGATTTTGTAAGAGTTCGCCGTCGGTGATTATCCGCGGCACCTTGTGCTGGCCCCCGAGCTTTCCCCGGCGCTTCTGCCAGGCGGCGAAGGTCCCCTCTTTAACGGCCCTCAGTTCAGGCATAGCAAGGCCGTACCCCCCCGGACCGGTGGGTACGGTAGTCCTCGTTTCGCTCACCAAGTCGCCGGTCAACGGTTTCGATGAAGGTTTTTCGCCGATTCTTATCGGTGGTTTCACGTAAATAGTGCGATTTTACCGATTCTTATCGGTGTTTTGCGGCGGTATTTGCCAGGATCACCGATTGTTATCGGTAGTTTTTCCCTCCAGCACCATCCTGTTGGGAAAATCCTTTCTGACAGACTCCATTTTCAAGGGCATCTTCAGGAATTTCCCCTCAAACCAGAGTGAAACCTGGTCTATCATGTTCTCGCTGTTGAGCCATCCGTCCTGGCCGCCGAGAAGCACGAAGTAGTTCTCGTCCGGGTCGGACATCACCGAGATGTGGCGGGAATTTGCCCCGTAGGTGGATACGTGCTTCTCGTCGCTGAGCCGGTAGCTGGTCTTGGCCACGGTGGTGGAGAACCCGTCCGCCGGGCGCACTTCGAAACGGTACTTTTTCCCGAGCACCGGAATAGTGCCGAAGAGGTGCTGTACCGCGACCCGGTGCATCGCCCCCCAGGTTCCGAACCGGTTGAAGCGGCCCGACGCCCTGCGAAAAGACTTTTTTATCAGGGTCTTCAGTTCATCGCCGCCAAGGGACTCCAGTTCCCTCACCAGGATGGACACGGCCCGGTCCGTGTTGATGACGAATTCCGCGATATCGCTGCTGTATCTGTCACTATAGTGGATCAGCACCATCTGGTATGCCACGAGCTGAAAGGCG
>CAZEPS010000085.1:0-15768 GCA_964514165.1 uncultured Leptospirales bacterium | reverse complement strand
ATCAGTGATAAAATTAACAATATAGTGAGATTGCTTCGGCTATCATAGATAGCCTCGCAATGACAATTAATAATGCGATATACCCAGAGTATTTTTGAGATAGGTTCTGGATGTACCCTTATGGTGTTCTGACACAGGTGATGGTATAATGTCCAAGACTTCGTTTATTAAAAAAAATTCTGATTTTTCCCGGTCACCCCTTGTTAATTGCCACGGTGGTGAAGGGGCGATTGATTTTACAGAAATTCTTGATCTCAGGGATGAACCTGAAAGAAAACTGAAATTCATGCATGATGATATACTCGAGCCCGGAGTTTCTGTTGGGGTTCATGAACATACTGATGACGAAGAATACTATTACATCCTGTCAGGAACCGGTGTAATGACTCTGGATCAAGAGAATATACGGGTAGAAAAAGGCGATATAGTCGGGGTTTTCCCCGGGGGTTCTCACGGAATTATCAATGATTCTGATGAAGATTTGCGTATGTTAGTTGTAAGTATAAAAGTCAGGTGACTGATTATTTATTGTCAATAATCTCTTTCACGCTGTATGGCTCATCATTAATACTCTCGTGATAGCTTTTTATGAGTATGTCCGCCAGGAGCCCTGATATAAAGAGCTGTATTCCTGTTATCATTAAAAACATGGTCAAGGTGGGAAGCGCCGTGTCTGAAAGGCTCATCCCTCGAAAGAAATCCCTGACCGTTAAACCGGCGAATACGACCCCAACCATGCAGAAGAGAAGGCCGAACCCCCCGAGCAGGTGCAGTGGACGGAGGGCGTACTTTTTCCAGAACCAGATTGCCAGCATGTCGATAAATCCCTTGATTGTGCGGGTCCAGTTGTACTTGGTGACACCGGCTGGGCGTGGCCGGTGGTTGACCACAAGTTCACCGATTTTAAATCCCCGGATAATCAGCAGGGCGGGAATAAACCGGTGCATTTCGCCGTACAGGGTGACGTTGCGGAAACATTCCTTTCTATAGATTTTCAGTGAACAACCGGAGTCGTGAATACCGTCATTAATGAGAAAATTTCTGAGAAAATGGGCCCCTTTAGAAATGAAGCGTTTCATGAACGTGTCTTTCCTGCTTTTACGCCAGCCGGAAACAACATCAAGGTTCTCTTTTTCAAGATATTCGATTAATTCCGGTATGTCATTGGGGTCATTCTGCCGGTCGCCGTCCATGGTGATGATATAATCATACCGGGCGTGTTTTATGCCGGTGTCCATTGCCGCTGTCTGCCCAAAGTTTTTTCTCAGCCTGATATACTTCAGGGGTTTGAGTTTTCTGCAGATTTCCATGGTATTATCGGAGGATCCATCATCGATGAAAATTATCTCGAAAACATACCCGTGTTTTTTGCACACAGCAGCTATTTCCTGGTGGAGCTCCCTGGCGTTTTCTTCCTCGTTATACATGGGTACGACCACGGAAACCTGTTTTCTTTTTCCAGGTTTTGCCGGTTTTTTTGCTGCGGCTGTTTTTTTCATGATGATTTTTCCCGATAATAAATTGTAAAAAACACACCATAGGATACGCGGATAATTTATCAAATAAAATATTCAATGGCTTGCCAGATTTTATTATTATGATATACGGGGACTTCAAAAAATGTTTTATATGTCCCCATGTGATAATGACAGTGGAGAACAGAGTGGAGAATACTATTACCGTTGTAAACAGGGATCTCCTTGTGGGCCTGGTTGAACAGGCCCGTAAATCTGAACGGAAACGCAGGAATTATAATCTTCATAACCTTGAAGATTCCATCCAGCGCTTTTTCAACGCAATCGAACCCGGGACCTATGTCCGCCCTCACCGGCATCTCAACCCGCCGAAGGTGGAAACTTTTATTCACATACAGGGTAATTTTTCCGTTATTTTTTTTAATGATGAAGGAGTTGTCTCCCGGGTTTATGAGATTTCCGAAAAAAGCGGAAACAGGGTGGTGGACATCCTTCCCGGCGTATGGCATTCGATTGTTTCCCATGAACCGGGCACTGTTTATTTTGAAGTAAAGGACGGTCCCTATATAGCTGTAACTGACAAGGATTTCGCGTCCTGGGCCCCGGAAGAGGGGTCACTGGATGCTGGTAACTACCTCGATACATTAAAAAGTGAAATTATTCGCTTGTCAGTTGAAAAATAATGAAGGAGAAGATGGTTGTGAAATCGAAATACTTGTTTATGTATGCCCTCACTCTTTTTTTACCGATTCTTATCGGTATTATCCATGCCCAGGACCCGGGAGAATGCGATTTCCAGGGAACAATCAGCGGCAAACCGGTACAATCAGTCTCATGTGAGATTCTGACGACCGGTTCGAGCCCCTATCTTTTTATCAGCGCTGAAAGCGCCGGTTACCGGTGGATGATGGATGTATCCGGCATCACGAAAAAATCAAATCCGGCGGATATATCATTTAATGTCATGCAGTTCAGGGACAGCAAAATGCAAAACCGGTATTCTTCCAGGACCGGCGCGGAAGTAAAACCAATGAAAAAAAAGAGCGGGGTGCGCTATTTTGACGGGGATTTTACCCTTACAGGGAAGGGGGGATCCCTGAAAATTAAAGGCAGGTTTTCCTGGAATATACAGGGTTTTCCTCCGGAATCGGTCCGCTGATAAAGACCGGTTCTTATCGGTGCGGGGTGACCCGTTACCTTCTGTTAGAACATGGTGAGCTGGATATCGGTCTCATCCTTCTTTTTTACTGATTTTTTCCTCCTGTCGAAAACCGTCCGTCCCCCGTATCGCATCGCCTCCCGGTATTCCCTGTCGATGAGCTTGTCCAGGTGTGCTCTCGGGTCATGGCTGTACTCGATAAATTCCGCGGCCTGGGACAGGTTTTTTAATGCCGTATTCCTGTCGGTGAGGCCGAGTTTCGCCAGGGAAAGGGCGTTCCTGAGATATTCCACCGTTTCATCGTAGACCTTGGTCAATACCGGCCCGGGATGGCCGTCCTTGCCGCCGTGGGCGAAAGAAAACCGGGCCGGGTCGGAGAACCGTGACGGGGCCCCGTGGATTACTTCGCTCACAAGCGCCATGGACTGGAGGGTCCGGGGACCGAGGCCTTTGACCAGGAGCAGGGACTCGAAATCCCGGACCCTCTCCTCATAGGCCAGGGCGAGGACGCTTCCGAGCCGCTTCAGGTCAAGGTTGTATTCACGGACCTCGTGGTGGAGCGGCATTTCCAGCTTTCGAATCTCGGAGATGGTCCTGTCCGGATGTTCCCGGGACAGGGAAACGATCAAATCCCTTGCCTTTTCCGCCCCGTGATGGACCAGGTTGATGATTTCTCCGCTGTTGTGGCCGTACACGCCGGCATGGGGCTCGTCAACGAAACTCGCGATGTCCGGTGAGTGCCAGTGGTACCGCCTTGCCAGGCCGGTGTCGTTGTTGAGGCCCTGCTGTACCACGGTCCATTTCCCTTCGTCAGTGACGATAAACGAGTGAAGGTAAATCTGAAATCCGTCCTGAACCGCGTTGTTATCGACCTTTGCCGTGAGGCGGCTGCTCCTGACGAGATAATCACCGTCTGAACCGGTCGCGTCGGCAATCCGCAGGAGCTCCTCCGGGGTTTTTCGGGAGTGGCGGCCCCTGCCCCCGCAGATGTGAATACCCAGTTCCCGGGACTTCCTGTTCACTGCCCCCTTCAGTGCCCCCATGACCGAGGTGGTAATCCCTGACGAGTGCCAGTCCATCCCCATGACGCACCCCAGGGCCTGGAACCAGAAGGGGTCGCTCATGCGCCGCAGCACCTCGTCCTTCCCGTGTTCGAGCACGATTGCCTCGATGACGGCACAGCCGAGGCGCGCCATCCGCTCCGAGAGCCACCGGGGGACAGAGCCGTAGTGAAGGGGGAGGTCCGCGAATCCTGATCGTTTCATAATTCTAAAATATGGCAGGGCGTGAATAGTTGCAAGAAAAATACTTAAAATATGTGTAGTTATCAAGGGCGGGATTATCTTCTCAATTTCAAAAAAGGTTTGCCTTCGCGCTCTAAAAAGGGTATCCTGAATTTCAGGACTGCCGATAACAATCGGTCGGGAAGGCAGGATGAGATTCATAACCAGGATCAACAGGATCCGTAACAGCTGGCTCGGAAATATCCTCTTTGTCATATCGGCGGTTATCAGCCTCGCCAGCACCCTCCATGAGGACAACGTCATTCGCGATCTGAAAGGGGCCCTGTTCCAGCGCTTTAAGTACGATCTGCAGTATGAACTCCTCCTTGTGGTGACGGTCCTGGTGTTTATTTCTCTCTTTTACTTCGCTCTCCTTTTTCTGAGCGGGATAATCCTCTATATACCCGAACTTTTTGATTTCGGGTTTCTGTTTCGCACGGTGGAGTTCGCCAGGGACGAGGAGCTCGAATACATGCGGACCGCGGAACCGGAGGATGTCTTTCAGGAAACCGCCGGGGTCTACACCATGCCGTTTCACTGGCGGATAATCATAACCCTGTTCAGTCTGTGCGTCCTCTACGCTGCCACATGGCTCATATCTGAATTCATACAGACCGGGCCCCACTTTCTTGAAACGGCCCTGGCGATTGTTATCGGTGTCGTTATCTACGGGATGGGGATTTGCGGCCTCGGGGAGGTCTTTTTCTACCGGGTCACAGTGGGGAGCAACATGCTCCTGGTCAGGAAAAACCTGTTCACGAAACAGGTGAGGATGGACGAGATACTGCGGGTTTCGATATACCGGAATATCCTTCCCCGGGTGGAAATAACCGCGAAAAATAAAAGAATTGTCCTGTACAATTTTAACAATATCCGAGATGTTTTGCAGCGTATCCTGGATCTGCTTTCCAGGCGCGAGACCACGTCATAAAGAAGGAGGATTACAGTGGAGAAGACTCACGGGCTGCTCATGGATAAATTCGCCGAACCCTTTTTCTTCAAGGGAAACGAGGAGGGATGTCTCCTGATCCACGGCTTTACCGGTTCCCCGGGGAGGATGCGGCACCTTGGGGAACGGCTCAACAAAAAGGGATATTCGGTCCACGGGTGCAGGCTCAAGGGGCACGGCACCTCCCTTGAGGACATGTCCCGGACGAACTGGCGGGACTGGCTGATGAGCGCCCGGGAGGGATACGAGTTCCTGGTGCGGCAGTGCGAGCGGATTCATATTATCGGATTCTCCATGGGGGCGCTTCTCGGCCTTATCCTCGCGTCAGAACGGGCCGTTGACAGGCTCGTGGTCATCAACACCGCCCTCCGGTACAAGGATCCCCTCATTCCCTTTGCCGGCATCTACAGCCTGATTTCAAAATATTCGGCGTGGGAGGATCCGACCGATTATGACGAAAAGCTGGTAAAGTATAACATCGGCTACAGCGGATCCCCGAACAAGTCTGTGCCGGGGCTTCTTCGAATACGAAACCGGGCCGAGCGGAACCTCCGGAATGTCGTCAGTCCCATACTGATTATCCAGGCCCAGAATGACGAATCGCTGAGGCCCGAGAGCGCGAGGATCCTGTACAAGGGTGTCGCCTCCCGGGAAAAAGAACTCTTCTGGCTCTATAAATCGACCCACCAGTGCACCCTGGGGCGGGAGTGGAAGAGCATTCATGACCGTATACTCGACTTCCTGAAGGGATAGTTATCGATCAAAACCGCTCAGAAGAAGAATCCGAAACCGAAATCCCCGAGGAAACCCTCTCTGAGGCTGAGTCCGAACACGTACCCCTCGGTCTTGTACCCGATGCGGGCGTGAATTCGCAGGGGAAGGATTGGTGTCACGGTCAGGTCAACGTATCCCGCGATGCCGTTCTTCTGCTTCCTTCGCCATGACTGAAAGCCGATGAGGTAATTGAAGTCAATGATGCTCCGGTACGTTGAAGCGAAATCAAGACTGTTGATGTTATTCAGGGCCACGGTTTCCAGGTAATTAATGCTGACGAGTTTCGTGACCTCGGGCTGGCGGTAAAAGTCGAACCCCCCGCCCAGGGTGACGAACTTGCTGACCCGCTGCCGGTAGAGCCTGGCCCCGAATCCCCAGAAGTCGCGGAAACTCCGGTTGCCGTAACGGAAATATCCGTGAAGAACAGATGTGCCGTTGAACCTGAAAAAAATGTCCCCGTACGCCTCCGGGCCGTTCGGGGTAAAGGCGATCCGGGACGAGGGCATGGCCGAGAGCTTCTCCCCCATGTCCATCATCGGGATCTCCATGTACTGTTTTCCGGTCACCAGGCTGTACATCTGGGTCCCGAGTGAAATATACAGGAGGGGATCTGCCAGGGCTATGTACGCCCACCGCTTCAGGTCCCGGTCGGTCAGGACAAAGGTCTGGGGAAAGTAGCGGCCGTACTTGTTGTTCAGGATATTGATATACTGCTCGAAATCCCCCCTGTTGAGAAGGGACATCCCCCTCGGCCGGTCCGTGTAGCGGAGGACATACTCGAACTGGTCGAGGCGCGCCTCCCCGTAGAGGAGAAACTCGTAGGGGTGGATTACCCCGTCAGAAATCCAGAGTATGGCCTTCTCGTGGGCGAGTACCGAGTTCGCGTCGGACCCGGCCGACATCACCATGAGGTTATCGTCCACGCCCCGGGGGAGGTAGCCGTAGGTGACACCGCCGCCGTTTCCGTAGGGGAAGGGGGCCTCTATCTTGATCCGGTCGTTGATGCTCCCCCCCTCCATGAATTTTATCCCGTGGCCCGAGTACTCGTGGTTCAGAACCATGGCGGTGTGGGAAATTGCGTAATCGATGAGCACGATCTTCGGCACCATGATGAGGGATGCCCAGAGGGTGCCGATCTTGTCGTAGAGGAGGTTCATGGGCCAGTTGGAGAGGCGGATCAGGGTGCTGGCCGTTGATTCGATGGTACGGGAACTGTTGATAGTGTTCCCCGGCAGGGGAAAAAACTTTATCTGGTGAGGTGTCGAAAGGAACATGTTTTCAGCGTAGGTGCTGAAGAGGTAGACATAGTCCCGTTTCGGGTACCCGTCGAATCCGATCTCGGGAATTGACCGATTCTTATCGGTGTTTTGCCCGTTTACAGGGACAAATCCGGCTGAAAAAAGAATAAAAACCGCTGTGATACCGATTGTTATCGGTAATTTATTCAATTTTTTCAATTTACACCCCCCCCAGGGCCACCTCGGCCCGCATCAGAACCGCCTTGAGGAAATAACGGCTGAAAATAATCACCTGGTAGAGAATGAACGACAGGATAAACATATTTTCGGCCCACCCCCCGAGAAGGTTCTGAATGAAAAACACCAGGGCCGTGAGGATAAAGTACAGAATAAAAAGGACCAGCACAGCACCCCACCGTGACAGGAACCTTTTCAGGCCGAGCCAGATGGCCTTGAACACGTTGTCGTTTCCGGTAATCCCGATAATCCGGGCGAAATCGACCACGGCGGACGCGAAAATGACGAAGAGTATAGTTATCGGTACCCACGCCCAGAGAAAGGTCCAGAGGAGGGATTCGTCCAGTTGCTGCTCCTGGGCCCTCTTATGAAGATAAAAGATGACCCCCGGTATTATACAGCTGACGATCCAGACGGGTATCCCCGCCAGGGAAATACGGAAAAACCGGCCGAAATGCTTCACAGATCGGGACAGGAGGGATTTCACCGTCACCCTTTCCCCGGCAGCCAGGACCCCGTAAATCCCGGCTGATATGAAGAGGGAAACCAGGACAAGGGCGATAATAATCAGGATACCGATTACTATCATGGCGGTCACGGTCCCGGGATAATTTACGCGCAGTTCGTGAAGCAGGGTGCTGATGAAATACCTGAATCTCCCGTCAGCGAAGACCGGTTCACCGGCCCGGGACATGAAGAAACGGGCGCCGGCCCAGGTAAGGGCCATACCGATAACTGTATTGGCTGTCCAGGGGTAGAGGGCCATGGCGAGGTCTCTTTTGCCGGTTTTTTTCAACGCGTTTACAAGCTCTTTCATGCGGTTCTCCTAAAAGGTTATCATGCTGATAATCGCCTGGACCATGAAGCCCAGGTTCCGGTAGAAGGGGCCGAACCGGGTTGAAGCCCCCTTTCGCGATATTGAATTGTTCAGTAAGTTTGTGTCCAGGGGGATTGCGTATTCCGGGTCAACGGCCGCGTACTTAACCGGGGACGTGTCGTGAAAGACGACCCGTTTCCACCGTTTCCGCTCCGTCCAGGTTTCGTTTATGGTCCTTCCGTCCTCGAGCACGATGGCCGTTTCCACCGGGAAGTACCCCTCGTTCCGGGTGAAGACGACCTCGTTCCGCCAGGTGCCCTCCTTATCACCGGTTTTGAACGACTCAACGAGATAGACCGTGTTGTCGAGCCCGGTCGCACCATGAAGGAACTGGTCGAAGGCCCAGGAAAAATCTTCGTTTAAGGTCGCGTTGAAAAGGGACGTGAAATCCTCCGTGGTCGGGTGACGGTATCGGTATAACGTCCCGTAGCGCCTGAAGAACTCATAGAGCCGGTCTTTCCCCACCAGGTTTTTCATGCTCGTCAGGAACAGCGACGCCCTGGAGTAGACGTTGCCCCGGTAGGTCATGTAGTTCAGAAATTTCCACGACCAGGTCTGGATCGGATCGAGCATGGGCATGGCGGTGTAGGGGGTGCGGCGCTTCTCCCAGTCGTGGGCCTGGAGCGGCTTCATGCCGAACCATTCGTGCTCCCCGTTGAAATAGTCCTCCATGATCTCGAGCTCGTAGAAGGTGTTGATCCCCTCGTCGAGCCAGGCCTCGCGCATTTCATCTGACGCGATGATGCCGTACCAGTACTGGTGGCCGAACTCGTGGATGGTGATCATCTCTGCCAGCCGGTAGAAATCGGGCAGTATGGAAGCATGCCCCAGGGTGATGAGGGTCGGGTATTCCATCCCCCAGGACTGCATTCCCTTGAGGGGGGCGTCCACCATGGTCAGGGTGTCGTAGGGATAGGGGAAGATATTCTTCGCGAAAAAGAGCATGGCGTGTTTCGCGGATTTCAGATACCGCTCCCGTGCGTTTCGGTGGAGGGGGGAGAGGAGGAGGGTAATCTCGACCTTCTTCCGGTTGCCCGGAAGCCGGATTGAATCCTTCACCGTGATGAATTCGGGCCAGGCGGTCCACGCGAAGTCGTGGATGTCCTTTTCCGTGTAGGTGTAGGACACGGTGCCGTCGCTGTTTTCGGTCTTCTTGAAGAGGGAACCGGTCGCCCCAACGACGAATTTTTTCGGAACCGTCAGGGTCACGGTGAACCGGCCGAAGTCCGCGTAGTACTCCGAGTTGGCGTGGTACTGGTGGCAGTGCCAGTCGCCGTTTTCCATGAGGACCCCCGGTTTCGGGAACCACTGGGCGAGGAAGAAGTAATCGTCCGCGGAACCGGTGCGGGAGATGATCTCGGGCACCCTCAGGTTGAAGTCGATGGATACCGCCACCTTTCCCCCCGGGAACACCGGCCTCGCCAGGGGTATCTCCATCACGGTGCGGTCGTGCTCGTTACCGTCATCCGGGAAGGGGTACCGCAGCGCGGCGGTCCTGTCACCCTGTCCCGAAACCGTCACCGACTTGATGTCAACCCCCCCGAAGCGGATTTTCGCGAGCTCTTTCTTCGACTTTTTGTAGTATCCCTCCTCCTGGAGGAAGGTGGTCTTCTCGCTCCGGAAGGCGTTGTAGTACAGGTGAAACATCAGTGTATTCACCGGCCGGTTCGAACTGTTCCGCCAGATCACGGTCTCCGTTGCCCGTACCATATTTTTATCGGGTATGAGGCGGGCATCGATGGTGCAGGTGACGATGTTCTCGCCGTAGAGGCGGCAGATGCCCGCTATAACCAGCAGTCCAGCGATTGTTATCTTTCTCATGGAATACCTCCCCGGCGGAATTGACGTATGGTACGTCTCCGGGCCGGCGAAATCAATGACTTTTACACTTTTTTCGGAAAAGAATATCATGGATTTTTTAAACAAACTGTAATTGTCAGATGTGAAATTGTTAAGTACATTCTGGAAGCGCCCTGGCCTGCGGGTCTGATTCCCTGGTGACAGGCGATGTCAGGCAGAAGGATATCGCAACAAAAATGGGCCTGAAAGTCATGTTCTGCTGACGAATCATGAGTAACATAAATAACAGTAAAACCGATATATTGTTCATAACCGCCGGCATGGCGGCTGTCATCCTTGACTAGGTCCTGGCGATCCTCTTCGTGGCCCTCCAGGAAGGATATGACCCGGCTTCCCAGTACATGAGCGAACTCGGGGTTCCCGGAAGCCCCTTCTCGACGGTAATTTCAATGTGGTGGATAATTGAAGGGATTCTGATTATACTCTATGAAACCGGTTTTTTCATGAAACTTCGCGGAACGGGCAGGGTATGGATAACCGGCCAGGTCCTGGTGATGATCTTCGGCCTCACGAGCGGTATCGGCTCCGGGATCTTCCCCTGCGAAGTTTCCTGCGCCGGGGTCTCTTTTTCCGGGAAGATGCACGAGGCCGCCAATGTCATCGGGACCTTTTCCATAGTGCTGGCACCCTTTTTCACCCTGGCCCGTAACGAAGAGTTTAAAATGAACGCCCGGGTCTCCCTGGCGTTCGGCGCTGCCGCCCTGCCGGCAATGGTCTTCTTTGTCGTGTCCGAAGACCGGGACCTCGTGCTTCACCAGTACAAGGGGCTTATTCAGCGGGTCATGTTTCTTCTTTTCTACGGATGGATTGTGGTACAGGGACTGTTTCAGCTGCAACGGAACAGGGAGGCGCTGCCGCATCGGGCGTCGCGTCGTGCCTGACTGAAGGGTATTGCTGCCCGGCATGTTACTCGGTCAGCGGGTCGTATATCTTTCCCGTTACGTCCCTTCCGGAGCAGCGTTTAACTCGCAGAAACCCCCGGTATACCCCTGAAAAAAAACCGAAACGCTCAATTGCCCGGGCGGTGTATTCCGAGCAGGAGGGCTCGAAGTTGCAGTCAACCATGAAATACCGCCTGCCGCCCCCGTTAAGCTGATAGGCGCGGATAAGTTTTACCGCGATTTTTGAAAGGGTGTTCATCTTCCCATGGTGATGATGACCGCTTCACGGGTCCAGAAAAGCAGGAACCGTTTCTGCTCAATCACCTGAAAGACGACCTGCCACCCTTCAGTCGCGGCCCTGTTCAGTTCGGCCTCCATTTTTTTTACCGGCACGCCAGAGGAACCGACCAGAAGGGTGCCGCAGCCCCCTTCTACGATATACATCACCTTGTATTCCTTGTAAGGCATAGTGCCCTCCATGCAAGTTGTTTGCGATATTATAGTATGTTATGGAGATTTGTCAAATACTATTAATAATAATTTCCGCTTCTGTCCTTCCGTTAAATAGTTGACTATACAGAATTCCTGTGGTTCCATTTGAGCCGTCACTCTATACGCAATATCTAAAACCAATGTTAAGGAGTAGAGAATGAAACAGTTATCCCTGCTGCTGATCCCGGTACTGGTGCTGGGAATTTCGTGCAAGAAGAGTGTTGAGGGGGAACAGAAGGCCTGGGAGCGGAATCTCAAGAATATCGAGACCCTTTCCTATGAATATCCGTCTTTTAAAGGCGTCCTCAACGAACAGATACAAAAGGCTGAACCGGTCATGAAGGCGGCTGAGGCAATTACCGACGAAAAAGAGAAGATCAAGAAGATGGGAGAGGCCAACTCCCTCCTGAACGCGGCCTTTGTCAGGAACCTGGGCGAAATTAAAGCCCTGAGGGACGGGCTGAAGAAGAAGATCATCGACGTCCGTGGCCTTGACCTGGACTACACCGAGAGAAGGGGAGCTGACCGGGCCATTGACGACGCCGACAGCGCGATACGTCAGGCCGACTATAAACTCCGAGATACTATTGAAAACGCCGCCCAGGCCGAGGTGGTATCGAACATGGTGGTGTCTGATCTGAAGTCGGCGGAATCGAACCTTGACAGTATAGCCCTGCGGGTGAAAGAACGGGAAGAGGAGAAGCAGAAGGTCGAAGAAGAGAACAAGCTGGCCGAAGATAAGGCGGAAGAGGAGAAGAAGCAGGCGGCACTCCCGGTAAAATGCGAATACTGCGGCACCGAGAACCCTCCCGATGCGGAAACATGCAAGTCCTGCGGGGCCCCCCTGCCAAAGAAGAAAATCTGACAGTAATAAACGGGAACCTCTGATGTGGAAAAGGGAGGTCCCATGATTTATAATTAAATTCGTCGAAAAAAAAGCCTCCCCCCGGCGGGGGAGGCTTTTTCTCTCAGCGAGAGAAAAAGCCGGGGTGAAATGTCGTATCACTTCTTGAGGAGAGCGGTGGTTTCCACCAGGGTGATGAACTCCCGGCGGTAACCGTCAACATCATTGCCCACTGAATTCCTTGCCATTGCTATAACCTCGTTCAGGGTCAGGCTGTTCTTGAACTTCGAGTCCCGGAGAATCATGCCGTACCCGGCCACGGCCGCCGAGAATCGAAAATTGTTCGACGACTGGGCGAGCTTTGTCCCCCTGTCCTGGACCGGTATCGTAATCAGGCTGCTGGTGTTCGATTGCGCAGGCTTGTACCGGAGCTTCAGGGTCATGATCTCGCTCGTGGCGCTGGCGTTCGTCGCAACGGACTTCTGGTATTTCAGCTCGTCGACACCGTTTACCTTCTGGTTTGATCCGGCCGGGATAATCTCGTAAAGGGCGGTGACGGTATGGCCGGCACCCAGTTCCCCGGCGTCCTTTTTGTCGTTGTTGAAGTCTTCCTTTTTGAGCATCCGGTTCTCATACCCCACGAGGCGGTATGCCTTCACCTTTGCAGGGTTGAACTCGATCTGAATCTTCACGTCCTTTGCAATGGTGAACATGTTGGCCCGCATCTCGGTCACGAAGACCTTCTTCGACTCCCGAATGCTGTCGATGTAGAAGTAGTTCCCGTTGCCGGCGTTGCTGATCTGTTCCATGCGCCCGTCCTTGTAGTTCCCCATGCCGAAGCCGCAGATGGTGAGGTAGATGTCGTCCTTCCGTTTTTCTTCGATGAGGCGGACCAGGTCGCCGGTGGAAGAGACCCCCACGTTGAAGTCCCCGTCGGTGCAGAGGATGACCCGGTTGTTCCCCCCGTCGATGAGGTTCTTTTTCGCCACTTTGTATGCCAGCTCGATTCCCTGGCCCCCGGCGGTGGAACCCCCGGCGTTCAGGCTCTCCAGGGCGTTGATGATTGTTTCCTTCTCAGTGGCCGGAGTGGAGGGGAGCACCAGGCCCGCTGATCCGGCGTAGGCGACTATGGCTATGCGGTCCTGCTTTCCGAGCTCATCGAGCATCATCCTGAGTGACTTCTTCAGAAGCGGGAGCTTGTTCGGCGAACTCATGGACCCGGAGGAGTCCACCAGGAATACCAGGTTGCCCGGTTTCAGCTCGCCGTAGTTCAGGGACTTCCCCTGGATGCCGATATGGATGAGCCGGTTCTCTTTGTTCCAGGGGCTCTCTGAGATCTCCGTGGCCACTGAAAAGGGATGCTCCCCGGACGGCTGGGGATACTCGTAGGTGAAGTAGTTTATCATCTCCTCGATCCTGACCGAGTCCTTCGGTGGCAGCTGGTTGTAGCTGATGAACCGCCGCACGTTGCTGTACGAGGCGGTGTCCACGTCTATGGAAAAGGTGGAGAGGGGGTTCTCCTTTGCCGCGAGGAACTCGTTCTCGTGTATCCGGTCGTACTCCTCGGTGTTGAAATCGACCGGCGCCTGGTCCATGTACGCCCCGGGCTGCACCTGTGCCCGCATGGGGGCGGCTTTCTGCCGGCTGGTTGAGCCGTTCAGGGCGAAGTCCATGAGTCCCTCTGTCCGTGAAAGTTTTTTCGGGGCCTCGGCCTCTTCGGCCGTGGTGATATCATCCTTTTCCTTGTCAGCAATTGGTGAGCGGTTGCTGCCGTGGCCGCACCCCAGGATAAGGGCGAGGGTGATGACAAACAGCCCGGTGAATAAACGTGTAAGAAGTAATGAATATAGACGTTCCATGTTTCTTCTCCTTGATGGTTTCTGTCTGGTCTCTGCCCCATAGACCGGGCTGTTTTCTTTCGGTTCTTTAAAAAAGAAATATTTTGTACATTTACCGATTGTTATCGGTACTTTATTTTCAGTGAAGATAAAATTTGGTATAAAAATATATATTCACATAAAAAATGTCACTTTTTACTGCCATCTTTATTTGAAAACACCGATAACAATCGGTGTTTTGCATACCATTACAAAAAAACCACTGCTACAGGCAGTGGAAATACCGATAACTATCGGTGTTTTGTGCATACGCGGAGAAAAAGCAATCCGCCACCAACGAGGCGGGAGATACCGATAACTATTGGTGAACGGTGTATTTGCAGAAAATTACATTAAACGCCGCCCCCGGCGGCGGTTTTTAACTTTTTCTGTAAAAAAACTGTGCATTTGCAGATTATTCTTCTCTTGAAAAGATTAAAATATATATTAATGTATATTTTAAACATACCGAACGGACGGTTTTTAACCGGTTAGTCGGTTTTTTAGAGTTTTGGAGGTTATCAATGGCACAACGAATATTTCTTGTTCTTTTCCTTCTGGCTGCGCCCATGGCGGTCTTTGCAGGGGGGAGCAGTGACTCATGCAAAACAAGCTACCCGGTGGTCCTGGCCCACGGGATGATGGCAACCGACGACATGCTCGGTTTTATTGATTACTGGTGGGGCATCGAGGACGCCCTGGAGGACGAAGGGGCGAACGTGTACGCCACGGCGGTAAACTGCATGGACAGCACCGCGAACAAGGCGGCCCAGTTCAGGCAGCAGTTCCTCGAGATACTGGCGGTGACCGGGAAGTCAAAGGCGAATATCGTGGGCCATTCCCACGGCACCGTGTACACCAGGTACGCCGTATCGAACCTTGGGCTCTCCTCCAGGGTGGCGTCCCATACCAGCATCTGCGGTCCCCACCGGGGGAGCAGTGTGGCCGACGTGGTCGTGGGTATCCTCCCCGATTCAGGGGAATGGCTCGTGGGGAGCATCCTGGACGTGGTCTACTGTTTCCTCCTCGGCGACTCCAGTCCCAATTCGATGCAGAACGCCTATGACATGACCACCGGTTACATGCAGAACGTGTTTAATCCGAACACCCCGAACAAGTCAGGGGTCTACTACCAGAGCTGGGCCACCAGGATATACACTATCACCGCTGACATGATTCTGCAACCGACCTGGCTCCTTCTCCTCTTCTATGAGGGAGCCAACGACGGCCTGGTGTCGGTCAACTCGGCCAAGTGGGGGAATTTCCGGGGCACCTTTACCGGCGACTGGTACAACATCGGCGGGGTCAGCCACATCAACGCCATCAACCATTTCTTTGGTGTAACCCCCGGGGCAGACGTAAAAGGTTGGTATGTGGATATCGTGAGCGACCTGAAAAACAGGGGTTACTGATCCAGCAATCCTGAGTATTTAAGAGTATGATAAAAATCGCGGATCTTTGGTCCGCGGTTTTTTATATCGGGAATCACTCTAAATGCAACAGGGAGAGAGTAAAAGAGACTTGTTCAGTATGAGGGTACATCTGTAAATCGGCCAGCACCATTTTTTTCGAAAATGGTGCTGGCCGATACTACGTACCCAAAGGGGGACCTCATAGTTGCTTATTTGATGTTCCCGAGATTTATAATAAAAGATCAGTAGTTATTCCTTAACTATTTTTGTTATTGCAAGGCACTACTATGGCATGTTGCTCCGCCGCCTTCGCCGGCGGGGGATTAGTAAACAAGTATTGTGTTCTAAAAAAGATGTTTGGGAATTATTACTGATAAGCTTTGTCGCCGCCTCGTTGACCGCTTGGCCTT
>CAZEPS010000084.1:9832-15881 GCA_964514165.1 uncultured Leptospirales bacterium | reverse complement strand
CGCTTTTCGCGCTGGCAATATAAACCGGCCTCGGTGCCGTGAGGGCGATGAGCATGTGCTGGTCCACCGGCATCGCGTCCTCGTTACCCATATAGCCGGAAAATTTCCCGCAGAACCAGTGTGGAAAATCGATGTTGATGTCACGCACCGTCTCCCCGTACCTGCGGCGGGAGATGGCCGCCCCCATGCATCCCGATTCGTTTGATATGACCAGGGCAATGCGGGGATCGTTCGCCCCGGCCCAGAGGGAGGTCTTCCCGAGGCGTGAATGCCCCATGACAGCGACCCGGTCGTGATCGATGTCTTCATCCATCTCGAAATAGTCCATGGCACGGAGGATGCCCCACGCCCAGGCGCTGATGGTTCCCGCCCGGTCAAGGGGGGTGCCCCTCCCCTCTCCGAAAAACAGGGGGTGGATGCCGTTCCCGTAGCCGTCGTCATAATCCGGGTCCAGGTCGCCGCAGTAGGCCGTTGCCAGGCCGTATCCCCGTTCCACGAGCATTTTCACGGGCCACCGGTAGGCTCTGACCCCCCGGCTTTTCTCCGTGGCCCGGTGATTCGTGATGCCGTACTTCATCTTGTTCGGCAGCCACCCCTCTTCAAGGGCGACGTCTTTTTCCGAAGTGGCGGTGTGGTTGCCGTAAAAGTTCAATCCGAAAAAGAGGGGGGCCGGACCAGCGGCATTTTCCGGAAGATAGATCAGTAGTGTCATGGAAGGGCCGGACCGATCCCCCGTGAAATACAGGGCAACCTCTTTTCTAAGCGCCTTTCCCCCGAGGGCGTCCGGTTTTACCGAGAGTATTTCTATGTCCATTACCTCCGGTGAAGGGGGGACCGGGCCATAAACGTGTTCTTCAAAAAGCCGGAGGATATCGCCCCGGCGGGTCTTCCACTCGCCAGGGGATGTGACCTCTGATCCGTCCGCCGCGGTCATGAGCCCGGGGAGAGTGTAATCTTCCGCCGCGTCGAAAAACAGGAACTTTCCGGTCTCGGAAACAAGACCCGCCAGGAGACCGGTCCATATGATAAAGACCAGGAACGGCAGAACCTTGCCGACCCAGAATGTGATTGTAAGTTTGAGAACAACATCAGTGACAACCAGGTAGAGAATAAAAAGCACCGCTGCCGCGGTCAGTATGAGAACAAGGAGGATCCAGTTTACGGAAAACCCGGCCGCACCGGAGATGAACTCATTTATGTCTCCCCAGATGTACCTGAGCCGGAGAATAACCCAGGTAACGGCCGTAAGTTCCAAAAGCACTATGCCGTGAAAAACGCCCCAGATGATCGCATGCCCCGGTATGGTGTTGTTTACTTTCATGACGCCCCCCTGTATGGCGCTGAATAGTAAAACAAATTCCCGTTTGTTTGTCAACAGGTTATACGGCGAAATATTCCGGCAGGAATGTCATTTCCCGTACACACCGTACTCCCGGGTGGTATTGAACATGGTGATCACGTTTTCAGGATTAACCCCCGGGTGGAGGGAATTCGACGAGCAGATAACGAGGCCGCCACCGGCTGCCGCGTCGTCGATTGCCTGCTTCACGGCGGCCTCCACCTCCTCTGTTGTTCCGTCGGGCAGGAGGTCGATGCAGTCGATGTTTCCGAGGAGGCAGAGCCGGTCACCGCAGTAGTCCTTCACCTTTTTCAGGCCCATGTCCGCCTGTGGCTCCAGGGGGTTGAGGCCGTCGTACCCGGTGTCGAGAAGAATATCGAGGATCGGCCAGAGGTTCCCGTCGCTGTGGCGCACAACTTTCAGCCCCTTCCCGTGGGCGGCCTCCACCAGCTTCCGGTTATAGGGATTGATGAACTCCCTGAACTGGTCCGGTGCTATGAGGGGAAAGTTCTTGTCCGCTATATCGTCCTCCACGATGAGGACGTCCAAGCCCGCCTCCGCCAGCATGTCGAGCTGCTCCAGGCTGTACTCGGTCATGAGGGCGGCCACGTCATGGACAAATTGGGGATTGTCGAACATCTTGAACATGAGGTTCTCCATGCCGATAAGGCGCCAGCTCCGCACGAAGGCCCCCCGCATCATCCAGAAGGTCGCCTTGGTGTCTTCGAAGCGCTGTTTCATGATATCGTGTAGCAGGAACTGCTCCCGCTTCGGTTTCGGGAGTTTATAATTTTTCAGATCATCCGGTTCCTTCACCGGGTGCCGGGCCGGCACCGGCATGCCGAAGGGGCTCCGGTCGAAACCGACCCCGAAGTCGTCCACGATCTCCTTGTCGAATCCGAACTCTGTGCCGGGGCCTATGGGTAGGCAGGTGAACCCGTCAATCTCGAAATCCTCGAGAATACGGAACAGGGTGTCGATGACCTTCCCCTTCTCCTGGTCGGACATCTCGTAGAGTGCCTTTGTTTCCGGCGGCAGGCCGTCGGTGATAAACCGTCCCACCCTGATTATGGTGCTTTCGTTAATGGCGTGGATAAACAGGGGGACACGGTCGGCTTCCCTGATGTTCAGGGCGGTGAGTATTCGCTCTTTCCCGTTCATGGATCTATCCTCTTTTCACTGTAATACTACGCCGTGCCGACAAGCTCAAGTGCCCGTTCGGCGGACTCGGTCGCGTCCTGCCCGTAGCCGTCAGCCCCGATCTCCCGGGCGTACTCTTGGGTCACTGCCCCGCCCCCCACGATTACCTTAACTTTTTCACGAATGCCGGCCTCTTTCAGGGCCTCTATGGTCTCTTTCATCATGGGCCGGGTCGTCGAGAGGAGGGCCGACATCCCGAGGAGGGGAGCGCCGGTGTTCCTGACCACTTCAACGAAGCGGTCAGCGGTGACGTTTATCCCCAGGTCAGTCACATCGAACCCCTTCCCTTCGAGCATCATGATGACCAGGTTCTTGCCGATATCGTGGTGGTCACCTTCGACCGTGCCGATGATGAAGGTGCCGGCGGACTCGACCCCGGCCTCCACCAGTACCGGACGCAAGAGATCCATGCCCCCGTGCATGGCCCGGGAGGCCACAAGGACATGTGGTATGAATATCTCGCCATTCTTGAACTTCTCGCCGATCACGTCCATGCCGGCGATAAGCCCCTTCGTGAGAATGTCATGGGGATTGACGCTCTCCTCGAGGGCCTCGGCCACAAGTTTTTTCGTATTTTCAAGGTCGCCCTTCTGGAGGGTTTCAGAGATACGGTTTAAAAGTTCCATGGTTAGTTCCTCATGAGAGAATGTTGTTGACATGAATATAATTTCGATTAACGATGAACATCGTTCATTACCGGAACAGTGTTCACTGTATCTTTCATCTGTCAAGTAAATATTGATGTGAAGTTTAAATATTGAATAGGATACTGTATGCACTATCAGTTATAAAACACTGTCATGGCGAGGAGCCAGAGGCGAACTCACATGATAGTTGTAAGAATATCAGGTTTACTATAAATCAGAAATAGCATATAACTATTGCATGAGATTGCTTCGAACCGCTCGCAATGACAGTGAGATGCATAACATGATTTCTGTTTATACATATTCATAATCGGGAAAAATACAGGCATGGGAGCAGCAGAACGAAGAGAGCGTGAGGCAAAGGAGCGGCGAGACCGCATTCTCGATGCCGCGCGGACACTGTTGCTCAAGAAAGGCCTGAAGAACATCTCCATGCGGCAGATCGCGGAAATTTCAGAACTTGGGCTCGGTACCATCTACCGGTACTTTAACTCCCAGGAGGAAATATTCGCCGCCCTGTCCGGGGACGTTTTCGACATGCTCTACGAATACATCTCCCGCTCGCCGACGGAACAGGACCCCCCGGACGAGCGACTACGGACAATCGCTGCCGCCTTCCTCTCCTTCAGCGATGAACAGGTTGAGTATTACGATTTTCTCGATTATTTCATCTCAGCCCCGGAGATAATCTTTCCCGGGCCGATCAAGACCAGGATCGACAACCACGGCTACACACTCCTCATTCCGATCGTCCAGGCTATCGAAGCCGGGATCGAATCCGGGACATACCGGCGGGTGGACAGCCGCCAGTACGCCCTCATGCTCCTGGGCCTTGTCCACGGCATGCTGCATTTCCGCAAGCTCCAGGACACAGTCCTCAGACGGTACAGCTTCGAGGAACTCTATGAAAACAGCGTAAATAATTTCATTTCAGGACTTAAAAAAACAACAGGTCAGATCAACTATTGAAAGAATCATTGACAGGGCGGACGCCTCCCCTATTATACAATTTGTACTACTAAAAATGGAGCTGCGAAATGATAAACAAACGGATTATACAGAGCGGGGCATCGGAAGACCGCTTCGAGAAGCTCATCCAGGAGCGTCTGCAGCCGGGGGGGGACAAGGAGTATATCGACGAGCGCATCTGGGACCTCTTCGGCGAGGAGTGGAGCATCATGTTCACCGACCTCTCCGGCTTTTCCCGGGGGGTGGCACAGTTCGGCATCATCCATTTCCTCCAGACGAAGTACGAGGCAGAGCGGATCCTTATACCGGTACTGGACGAGTTCGACGGGATCCTCCTCAAGGTCGAGGGGGACAGCCTCCTGGTTATATTCAAGAAACCCCTTAAAGCGCTCAAGGCGGCGGTGAAGATGCAGCATGTCTGCCGGGACTATAACCAGGGACGCTCTCCCGAAGAGGAAATTCTCCTCTGCGTCGGAATCGGCTACGGCCGGGTATTGAAAATAGGGGACCAGGACGTGTTCGGTTCAGAAGTGAACGCGGCGAGTAAGCTCGGGGAGGACACCGCCAAATCGTGGGAGATCCTGGTGACCGAGTCAGTCAGGGACGCCATCGGTGAACACGAAGAATTCAGCTATAAAAAGAGAGACGAGATACCCCCCGGGGCAAAGGCCGCGTACCAGGTGATATACAAGCCCTGACCTACCAGTCTTTCACCGGTATTCCGAGGAGCATTCGGAGGTCCACGAGCTGGGCCACGTGGTATGAGTTATGGCGGATCAGGATAAGCACCTCCCGCAATATGGTATGGCCAGGTGTATGGGCCATGGGGGCCAGGAGGTCCGTGTCGGGATGCTCTACCATGTCTTTAAAGGCATTCAGATCCGAGTTGAACTTTCCGATGGCGGAATCCCACGCTTTTTTATCCGGGGCCTCGAGGCCTTCGGGCCAGTACCCGGAAGGGTATTCCGGTGACACGTGTTTTGCGTCGCGGATATACTCAAGGAGGTCGTTCTGGACTATCCAGAGGTGGTAGACCAGCTGCCAGGCGCTGTTGGGGACCGGCTCCACAACCCTGCCGTTCATTTCAAAGGGAAAGCCGCCGATCGCGTCAACGAACTCCAGGTGGGCGTGGCTGTTTTCCAAACTGGCTGTAAGGTGATCGCGGAGGGTGTTATCATTCTTCATTGAAATCAGCCCTGCAGTTGATGTCTTCGTGATAGCTCTGCAGCGACTTGACCTCGTACCTGCCGTTCCTGCGCGCCGCGATGCCCCGTGCCGCCGAAAGGGCCGCGGCGGTGGTGGTTATATAGGGGATCTTATAGTTGATAGCCGCTTTCCGTATATATGAGTCGTCCTCCTTGGCTGACTGGCCCCCCGGGGTGTTGATGACGAGCTGCACGGCCCCGTTCTTTATCTCGTCGATAATGTCGGGCCTGCCGTGACCGAGCTTGTGGACGCTGTCGCATTCGATGCCGTTGCCGGAAAGATAACGGTGCGTCCCCTCCGTGGCGGTGATGCGGAAGCCCATTTCCCGGAAAAGGCGCGCCGGCTCGATGGAAGCGGGCTTGTCCCTGTCGTTCAGGGTTATGAGCACCGTTCCCTCCAGGGGCAGGGGCTGCTGCGTCGCCTCCTGGGCCTTGTAAAAGGCGAGCCCGAATGAGTCCGCCATGCCCAGGACCTCCCCTGTTGAGCGCATCTCCGGCCCGAGGAGCGGGTCCACCTCCGGGAACATGTTGAAGGGGAACACCGCCTCTTTCACCCCGTAGTGCGGGATCTTCATGTTGACAAGGCCGAGTTCCTGGAGCTTCTTGCCGAGCATCACCTGGGTCGCCAGCCTGGCCATGGGTATGTTGCAGACCTTTGAGACTATCGGGACGGTGCGCGACGCCCTGGG
>CAZEPS010000084.1:0-9822 GCA_964514165.1 uncultured Leptospirales bacterium | reverse complement strand
CGAGGATGTAGACCATGTCATCGGCAATGGCGTACTGTATGTTCATGAGCCCCACCACCTTCAGTTCCATGGCGATCTTCCTGGTGTAGTCGATGATGGTCTGGATGTGTTTTTCCGGGATACTGAGGGGGGGTATCACGCAGGCCGAGTCGCCGGAGTGCACCCCGGCGAGTTCGATATGCTCCATTACCGCCGGCACGAAGGCGTCGGTCCCGTCGGCGATAGCGTCCGCCTCGGCCTCAATTGCCTGTTCAAGGAATTTGTCTATGAGGATAGGCCGGTCCGGAGAAACGTCAACGGCAGCCATAACGTAGTGCCGCAGCATCTCCTCGTTGAGCACGATTTCCATTGCGCGCCCCCCGAGCACGTAGGACGGGCGCACAATGAGGGGATAGCCGATCCGTTCCGCGACAGACAGGGCCTCATCCAGGGTGCTGGCCATGTCCGATTCAGGCTGCGGGATGCCCAGCTTACGGATGATTTTCCTGAAACGGTCCCGGTCTTCGGCAAAGTCGATGGTCTCCGGGGAGGTCCCGAGTATCTTCACCCCGGCTTTCTCAAGCTCCGCCGCGATGTTGAGGGGGGTCTGGCCCCCGAACTGCACGATGACCCCCTCAGGTTTCTCCTTCTCATAAATGCTCAGAACGTCCTCAACCGTGAGGGGTTCGAAGTAGAGCTTGTTCGACGTGTCGTAATCGGTGGATACCGTCTCCGGGTTGCAGTTTATCATGATGGACTCAAACCCCTCGTCCCTGATGGCAAATGCGGCGTGGACGCAGCAGTAATCGAATTCTATCCCCTGCCCTATCCGGTTGGGACCGCCGCCAAGGACCATGATCTTCTTTCTTTTGCTTACATCCACCTGGTCATCTGCATTATATGTCGAGTAGTAATAGGCCGCGTCTTCCACCCCGCTCACCGGGACCGGGTGCCAGGACTCGCTGAGGCCAAGGGAGAGCCTCTTTTCCCTGATTTCATTTTCTGTCACACCGAGAATTTTCGCCAGGTAGCGGTCGGCGAATCCGTCTTTTTTTGCTTTCAGAAAAACATCATCAGGAGGAAGCTCCCCTCTAAAGCCAAGAATCTCCTGCTCGAGTTCCACCAGTTCTTTCATCTGCTCGATGAACCAGGGCTTAATAAAGGTGCGGCTCTGGATTTCATCGATGCTGGCCCCCTTCCTCAGGGCCTCGTACATGATGAACTGCCGTTCGCTCGTGGGGGTATAGAGCATGTTCAGGAGCTCATCGACAGATTTCCTGTTGTAGTCCTTGAAGAATCCCAGGCCGTACTGTCCGATCTCCAGGGAGCGGATCGCCTTCTGCAACGCCTCCTTGTAGTTCTTGCCGATACTCATGACCTCTCCCACGGCGCGCATCTGGGTTCCGAGCCGGTCCTCGACGCCCCGGAACTTCTCAAAGGCCCACCGGGCGAACTTGACCACCACGTAGTCACCGGAGGGGGTGTATTTCTCCAGGGTACCGTCACGCCAGTACGGGATCTCGTCCATGGTGAGCCCGCCGGCCAGGAGGGCCGACACGAAGGCGATGGGAAAACCGGTCGCCTTTGACGCCAGGGCCGATGAGCGGGAGGTCCGGGGGTTAATCTCGATGACTACCACCCGGCCAGTCTTGGGATCATGGGCGAACTGCACGTTGGTCCCGCCGATCACCTCTATGGCGTCCACTATGTCGTATGAATACTTCTGGAGTTTCTCCTGGAGCTTTTCGTCTATGGTCAGCATCGGGGCCGTGCAGTAGGAGTCCCCGGTGTGCACCCCCATGGGATCGACGTTCTCTATGAAGCAGACGGTTATCTTCTGGTTTTTGGCGTCCCGTACCACCTCCAGCTCAAGTTCCTCCCACCCGAGGACCGATTCCTCGATGAGCACCTGGTTCACCAGGCTCGCGGCCAGGCCCCGGGCGGCGATGATCCGCAGGTCCTCAAGGTTGTACACAAAGCCGCCGCCGGTGCCCCCCATGGTGTAGGCTGGCCGTACCACCACCGGGTAGCCGAGTTCCTCGGCCGCCTTTTCGGCGTCCTCGACGGTATTGACCGCACTGCTCCTCGGCATTTCGATGCCCAGACGCTCCATGGTGTTCTTGAACGCCGTGCGGTCCTCCCCCCGCTGTATGGCGTCTATATTTACCCCTATTATTGTAACGCCGTACCTTTCCAGGATGCCCTCCCGGGCGAGCTCGGAGGAGAGGTTCAGGGCTGACTGCCCCCCCAGGTTGGGGAGGAGGGCGTCGGGCCGCTCCTTTTCGATAATCTTTTCCATGGTCCTGAGGTTGAGGGGTTCGATGTACGTCACGTCAGCCATGCCCGGGTCGGTCATGATGGTGGCCGGGTTGGAGTTCACCAGCACTATTTCGTATCCCAGGGACCGGAGGGCCTTGCAGGCCTGGGTGCCGGAGTAGTCGAATTCACAGGCCTGGCCGATTATTATCGGGCCGGAGCCGATTATCATCACCTTGTGTATGTCCTCTCTTCGTGGCATGGTTTACCCCTTTATGTCTCTTTTTCCCTGTAATGGCCCGGATTGTATTTTTAGTCAAGCTAAAAGGAAAATTAGCGTTGCTGAATAAACGGGGTGCACTGTAATCAGCAAAACAGAGAAGGTATTAGTTCACAATATGTACCCCTTTAAATATTGATTGGCAGCGGCAGGAAATTCTTTATTCTGGTCCCGCAGGTTATTGGCAGTTCATTAATATAGTAATCCGGATGGAATCTGAAAAATCCTGGAGGTTGCGTATTTAATCAGGGAATAAACCGATTGCTTCAGCCGTTTGCGCGCTGCCGCACGTTTTACGTGACATAATAGTTATGGGTACCTCTCTACATCGGTTTCATACATTATTTAAAAGGGACACAACCGATTTAAACCAAAATACGTGCCCGAAGAAGAACCTCTTGTTTACATAATAGAGGTTCCCTTATGTTTTATTTCTAACTGAACCTTCGCAGGTCATTCCTCAAGCATCCCCCTGGCCTCGGCGTTTTCGGGATCGATCTCAATAATCCTCTTCCAGATATCCATGGCCTCGTCAAAGCGCTCGAGCTTTTTCAAAGACCTGGCCATGATGATGAGTGGTTTCTCGTTCCGGGGCTCCATCTCAGACAGGGTGTGGGCGTTTATGAAGGCCCGGTTGTAGTCCTTCATGTTGTAGAGTGCCGCGCTCAGGAAGTAGAGGGTGGCGGTATCGTCCGGCTCTATCTTGATTGCGTACTTTAAATGGTCCACTGCCGGCTCGAAGCTCCGCGTGTGAAACAGTGCCCTGCCAAGGAGCTTGTGGGTGTGGTAATCGTGGCTGTTGATCTCCAGGGACCTTTTGAGAAGATCCGCCGCCTCCCGGTAGCGGTTTTCCCTGATGAGGGCCTCTCCCTGGTCCCTTAGTTTCAGGGCCTCTTTCGGTATGGGCACCGCCTCAAGGAGGACCAGGGTCACGTCGTCGTCCACCGGGGTGTCGCTGATATACTCCCGCCATTCCCGGAGGATATGTTCCTTCGCCTCCTCCAGTGAGTAGTTGCCCGACCCGGCCATGAGCTCCTCAAGCCGGACCATGCCGAACTCTTCGCCCCGTCCGTTCCGGGCCTCGATGATGCCGTCTGTATAAAGAAGGAGCCGGTCCCCGTCGCGGAGACTGTCGAGTTTCTCCTCGTAGCGGGACCCGACCTCCTCGTTTTTCATGGCGCCGACGAAAAAACCCTGGGTGTCCCAGTACTCGATTGAACTGCTTCCCTTCCGTAGGACAAGGGCGTGGGTGTGGGCCGCGTTGCTGTAGAGGACGTCGTTGTTATGGGAAATGACCAGAAGAAATGACGTGAGAAACTCTCCGGTCTTGATGGTCCTGGTGAGAATTTCGTTCACGTCAAAGAAGATTTTCCTGGGAGAAAGGCAGTTCTGGGTCGTTTCACGGAAACATATCTTGGCCATGGTAGTGACCAGGGCGGCCGGGACCCCGTGCCCCGAAACGTCCGCGATGATTACCCCGATGCTGTTGTTCCGCATCGGAATGATGTCATACATATCGCCACCGACCCGGGCGATATTCTCGATGTGTGCGACAATCTTCAGGCCGTTGATGGTGACCGGGGTCTTCGGCAGGATCCCCTTCTGGATGTCCGAGGCTATATCCAGTTCCATCTGGAACAGGCGGTCTTTGTCCCTGAGTTTTTCCAGGGCGGCGTTCAGTTCCGCTGTCCGCTCTTCCACCTTTTTTTCCAGGTTGCTCCTGATCTCGTTCACCTCGTAGGCGGCGGAGATGAGTCCCACGCTGGCATTCACTATTTCCCGATCGAGACCCCTGAGGTAAAGCTTACCCTTACCTCCCCTGGCCAGGTCCTGGGCCGCCTCCTCGATATCGTGGAGGGAGTTTTGTATGGTCACCAGGTAGTAAAAGAGGAGCGACCCCACCAGAAACGAAGTGAGCACGATGAAGATAAAGGGCGTGCTGATGCTCTTCTCATGGACGCTGAAGTAAAACATGAGGCCGAGTTCGGTCATGGAGATAAATATGAAGAGGACGATAAAGATAAACTTCCTCCTGATACTGAAACGGAAATTTTCCCTGAAGCTGATCCCCCGCTCCACCAGGTGCTGCTTGATCTTCTTTCTCATCTCCCCGGTGAGAAGCTCCGCCGCTATATAGCTCGAAAAGAAGTAAATCACCACCGCGGTACCGGTTCCGACGAGGAGGATCACGGAGTTGTACACCAGCCCGATAAGCAGCTCCTGGATAACGACCCCGGCCATGACGATGCCCGGGTAGATTACGGCGGCCTTCATGTTCTCACCCGGCAGCCCTTCCAGCGCCGCGAGGAGCTCCAGGGCCGATTTTTCATCCACCGGGGGGTGGAGCTCATTGGACCGGACGTGGCTGTTAATGACATTGAGTTTCCTCGAGAAGCAGGGAACCCCGAGCCGGTAGAGGAGGCCGAAATGGAGGTAATACCCCGGGGCGTAGACAAGGAAGGTTAGCCCAATGAAAAGAATGATAAAATTCGAGCCGGTACCGCTCTCGTTAAAATGAAGGGTTGTCGAGAGAAAGAGGGCTATATACACCGCGATGAGGAACCCGCCCATGCTGGTCAAAAAGGCAAGGGCAACGGTATAGGAAACGTGCCGGGCTATGAAATCAAACAGAGCCTCAAAAGGTCTAAGAATATAGAGTTCGATCCTTTTATATTTCTGGTTTTGGCTCAGTGTTGTCGATAAATTGTTCATATAACAAACTCCCCGGGCTCCCACCCGAAAGGGAAAATGCGTGATAAGAATTATGAATATCTTTAGAATTTAAGTATATTATAAAACTTAATTGATTCCCGTCAAGAACATATTTATAATTTTGTACAATTTTAGATGTGCCCTTTATTCAGGGACCAGTTTTACTTCTTCACCACGGACGACCAGGGTATCGGTGAGGCGCTTCCACTCGAGGAGAAGCTGCTTGTAGAGGACATGGCGCATTACCGCTTCATAGCGGAACCGGGTCGCGTTATTCCTGGCGATTATCAGGTCATTGAGGGATATCCTGCCGATGGCATAGTTGCGCCGTTCGGCGTTGAGTATCTGCTCCGCGACCTTCGCTTTTTCTTCCGACAGTCCGGCGAGCTTCATCTCCCGCTCGACCTCGCTCCGGAGTGAGACGAGGTCTATTTTCAGGGTGAGGAGGCTGTTCCGGTTCGAGGCCCTGATCTTCGCCAGGTCGACCCGGGCGGTGCCGTACCGGGCCTTCTCCTGCCCACGGATAAACCCGATGGCGGAGGTAATCCCCCCGTATATCGTGTGCTTCGCGTTGTCCATGGTATAGTCCCTGCCGCGGAGGCTGTAGCCGAGAAAAAGGTCCAGGGACGGGAGGAGGCCTTCCCGGGCGATGTCCTCTGCCAGGACGCCGCTCCGCTCCAGGAGCCGGAGCATTACAGCGGTACGGGAGGTTGCCATGATCTTCTCGATAGATTCAGTGCCGGATTCATCCATGCCGCTGATCTGAGGGTCCACCGGTTCGTACAGCACCCCGTTTTCCAGGGCTGCGGTCTCGATGATTCGTGTATGGTACCGGGCGAGGAGGTCCTCGAGGCTTACCAGGTCCTCCCGGGCGGACATGACTTCCAGGCTTACCTTGTCCACGTCCTCGGGCAGGGCGATTCGGTACCTGCGCTTATTTTGTACTGTTGCCAGGAGTGAACGGTTCTCTTTCAGGATCTCCTCGGCGGTGCGGTAATTCTCCCGGGTCGAGTACCAGTCGAGATAGAGTGTCATGAGGGAGGCCAGGTAGTCCTCGCAGGCCTCGATGACCTGGAACCGGGCCAGCCTGTTCTCGACGCTGACCTTTTTGTCCAGGAGCCTCGTCGATTTCCCGAAGGCGTTCCGCGCTATCGGCTGGCTCACCTCGGCGCTGAAGGCCGAATTGACCTGGTAGTCCCCCTGGATGAACCTCCTCTCGATCGAGTAGGCCCCGGTGACGCTTGTCCCGGTCAGGGGGAATAGTTTCGACAGGGCGATACTCCCCTCGTAACTGCTCCGGTCGTCACTCTTTCTCGTGGCCCGGTACCGGTTAAGGACATAGTTGTCCACGCTGCCGCCGGTATAGGATACCGAATCCGCGGTGAGTTTTTCATAGATCAGGAGGTTGTACTGGCCGGTTACTCCCAGCACGATATCGGAAGGGGGCATCTCCAGGGCCCTGTTGTACTTGCGGTAGAGGTTGTCGATTAGTATGACCTGGAAGGCGGGATCGTTCTTCACCGCCCGGCCCAGGAATTCGTCCATGGTCAGACTCTTTTTCACTTCATCGGAACTGACGGCCGCAGCGGTGATCATGAACAAGAGGGTGAAGATAATCTTTCTTGTCACGTCTCCTCCTTCTTTCTCGAAAAAACAGCGCTGTAGCTGTAGACCGCCGGCACCAGGAGAAGAATAACCGCGGTGCCGAAGACGAGGCCCCAGGAGAGGGCCAGCATCATCTCGGCCAGCATGGAGTCATACCCGGTAATCCCGTAGGCCGTGGGGAGAAGGCCGGCGACCGTGGTTATGGTGGTGAGGAGAACAGCCCTGAGCCTGGTGGCGGCGGTCTCTGAGATCATCCTGAAAGCGGACTGCCGGTCAGGGCACGCCGTGCACCCGTCGTCGAGCTTTTTCAGCAGTATGATTGAATCGTTTACCACGACACCGGAGAGCCCGATGGCGCCGATGACCCCGAAGAAACCGAAGGTTGCCATACCGTGAAACCAGAAGGTGTACGACACGGCCCCCACGGCAGGGGGAATGGCCATCATGATGATAAGCGGCCTGGTCATGCTGTTAAACTGCAGGGCCAGGATCGTATAAATAAGAAGGAGGGCCATGGCCACGGTGATCGGGAAATACCCGGCCGTTTCACGGGTCATCTTTATCTCCCCCTCGAAGGAGAATATGGCGGTCGGGTACTTCCTGGCAAGGCCGGGAAAGACCCTCTCCTCGAGATAGTCAGCCACCTCAAGGGGTGTGATCCGGGATGACCGGTTTATGTCGGCGTACACGATGACCATCCGCTGGTTGTTGAGCCGCCTGACCTCCACCGGGCTCGCGGTCTTTTTGATGGAGACCACTTCCCTGAGGGGGACGAGGTACCCTTCCCGGTTCACCACCGGCACGTTCAGTACCCCGGCCAGGCTGCTCCGGTTCGTCTCCATCATGGAGACCCGGACGTTCTTCTCCTCGTCACCGCTGATTATCTCGTAGATAACCGATCCCTCCACCGCTGTACGAAAGGTCTGCCCGATGTCAAACGGGTTTATCCCGAGACGGCGGATAAGTTCCCGGTTCAGGGTCACCCGGTACTCCGGGCTCTTGTAGGGCTCCCCTATCTCGACGCTCGAGAGGAAGCCGGGCTTCTTCATCTCATCCGCCAGTTCCGCTGCCACGATGTCCCGGCGCCGGTTGTCGTTCTCCTGTATCACCACCTCAACCGGGCTTCCGCTGTCAGAACCGAAATGCCCCCTGGCAAAACGGGCCTTGCGGAATTCAGGAAATTTTTTTATCTCTTTCTCCCACTTTTCCAGCAGACTGTTCAAAGAGACCTTCCGCTCGTCCCTCGGCACCACCTCGATGCGGGTAAGGAAGAGGTTGTCCATGGCGGACGAGCCGTGGCGGCGCTGTCCCACCACGGTGCGGAACCCGACCACCTCTTTACCGAGACAGGGCTTTATCAGCTCCTCGATTTTTCCCGCCATCTTCGCGGTCGCATACCTGCTCGTTCCCGCCGGGGTTTCGGCGTTGAGGAACACCTCCTTGGTCTCTTCCCGGGGAAAGAGGGCGAAAGAAAGGAGATTTACCGCCACGAGTCCGGCCCCGATTACAAAAACAGCGAAAAAGCCGATTATAAACACGCGGTAATTGAGAAGCCGGGCCAGTGACCGGGCGTACCAGGCCTCGATCCGGTTAAACCAGTGGGCGCGTGCAGATGGAGGTTCGGATCCTTCACCTGCCCTTTTATGAAAGTAGCGCTCTATCAGGGGAAGGGTCCCCAGGGTCATCAGGACCCTGAGCCGGCGGGGCACGCGGAGGTTCATGTGGGCCGGAAGGATTATGACCGACTCGATGAGACTCCCGAGGAGCATGATGCTGACGATAGGCGGAATCGGATCGCTCATAAAGGAGACCCTCCCCTCAAGGGAGAGGAGCGGAAGGAAGGCCGCGCAGGTGGTGAGGATGCTCGCAGTGATGGGAAGAAGCACGTAGGAGGTCCCCTCCACCGCCGCCCGGAATGGGTCCATCCCCTCCTGCCTGAGGCGGGTGATGTTTTCCGACACGACGATGGCGTCGTCAACGATCATACCCATGACGATGAGGACCGCGGCCAGGGTGATGTTATTAATCGTGTAGCCGAAGAGATTCGCCGCGATAATGGTGAGACCGAAGGTGAAGGGGATACCCATGGCGACCCAGAAGCCGGTCACGAAATTCAGGAAGATGAAAAGGACCGCCAGTATGAGGATAAAGCCGATGAGCCCGTTGGACCCGATGAGGGAGAGCCGGTTCCGCACCTCCTGGGACTCGTCGTCGAGGAAGACCACCGCTACCCCGTCGTTATCGAACTGGCTTTTGAAGCGTTCAACTTCTTTCGTTACCGCTTCAATCGCTTTCAGTATGCCGGTGTTGCCGCTCTTGACCACGTTGAGAAACACCGCCTCGTGGCCGTTGATCTTCGTGACGGTCTTGTTCTCCTCGAAGGTGTCCTTCACTTCGGCGATATCGGCGAGCCTGATACTGCGCCCCTCGAAGTTACCCTGAATCGGCAGTGCCAGGAGTTCGCTTATAAGATCGATCTCCCCGTCAACCGTGACCCGTTCCCTTTCAACGCTCTCGAGGGAACCGGCGGGCTGGCGCACGTTGGCGCTCATGATTTCTGATATGACCGTGTTGACCGGGATGCGATAGTCTTCCAGCTTCTTCGGTTTTAAAAGGACATGGATTTCCTCTTTCATGTATCCCACCTTGTTGATGGTGTTCACCTCGGGCATGGAGAGGAGCCGGTTCTCCAGGGTGTGGACCAGGGTCTGGAGTTTTTTCCTTTCGGCTTCTGACAGGAATTCCACGTCATCGAGGTAGATGCCGACGTCGATGATCCCTTTTTCGGAACTTTTGAATTCCCGGAACCGGGGAAGGTCCGGCACCTCGTCAGGGAGGTTCACCCCGAGGACCGCGTTCTTGATCTCGGTGATGGTGCTGTTTCGATCTTCCAGGCCCTTTTCCAGCTCCGCGTAGATAATGCAGGACCCTTCGGCGCTGGTGCTCTTTACTGTGTCGATGCCGTTAACGCTCCTCAATTCGTCCTCAAT
>CAZEPS010000083.1:0-16111 GCA_964514165.1 uncultured Leptospirales bacterium | reverse complement strand
CGCCGAAGGCGGCGGGGGATTAGTATACAATTGTTGTACTCTAAAATACATGTTTGGGACTAATTATTGATCCTATATATTTTATATTTTAGATGGAGTGTAAGTTTTCTTGAAAAAAAAGATAGTAGAGCCTAATAAAAATAGGATTAAATAACTTAATGCTTGACATGCATAACCTGCCCCTTCATAAAGGTAATTTAATTTTATTTTTTATTCATCTTTTTATCTACAAATGGATATGGTGAGAATTAAAGATAACACCAATTTATCAATGTAACAATAAAAAAGGAGGTTCCTGTGAAACTAAAATTACTGGTAGCAATTGTGGCCATAGGCATTGTGCCGCTTATCTTCATTAAGTGTGGGCAGAACAGCTTTTATAAAATCCAGCCTCCGGGAAATATACTAACGGTACAAATGAAGCCGAATAAGAAACCGTTTATGCAGGCATACAGCAAAATAATCAAAGATGGAGAAAATGGCGTAGAAAAAACCTGCCTCTGCCGTGCCCTCGGGTTCCGGATAGCCCAGGTTATTTCTCGAAACTGGAATGACGGTATACTCCGGAGTTACGAGATCGTGAGCATCGCTACCGGCTGGAATACACCAGGTATCAGGGAAGTGTTGGCGGAAATAATGGGGGTGGAGAATATTCTGATTCCCGTGGACACGACTGCCAGGACCCGTCTGACACTGGATGATAACTGGTTCATCGTATCATTTACCGACGGAAAAAAAATGGAGATCCGGGGAACAGATGAACTCTATACTAAGCGCTATATGCGCCTCCGCGCCGCTCTGGAACGGGGAGAGAAGGATTTATATATCACCGAAGCCATGGAGGAGAGGGAAGAAATGGAAAAGAGGTTTCAAAACCTCCCCCTCGACGATATGTTTACCGTTAAAATAGTTCAATAAATAATTCATGTTCTTTGTGAGGTCTTCGTTTCATGACGGTTTTCTCCTTAAAGTGGACTTAGATTCAACTATTAATATCCATTTTTAAGTATAAATAATTAAGAAATTATTCCATATTTATTTCTGATATTTGAATGCGCTATTATAGCATATTCCCCCGCTGCCTTCGGCGGCGGGGGAATATAATACAAGTATTATGCACCAAAAAACATGTTTAAGAATAAATACTGAAAAAAATGCAAAAAGAATTGACAGCTTACCGTTGATGTTAGATATGACTAACATAACTATAATTCATGATTATTAGAGGTTATCTATATGCTTGAATTTATTCTGAAAGGGGGATACGTCATGATCCCCATCATAGCCCTGGGACTGATTGCCGTCGGAATTATTGTTGAGCGGGGGCTTTTTTTCTATTTCACCAAAATGAATTATTCACGGTTTATCGAGGTACTCTTCGTTAAGATTCGTTCTGGTGAGCTGAAAAATATTACATTGTATCGTGAAGCAGAAGAACCAGAAAGCGACAGCACACGTTTTCGCAAACGGATTGGGGCATGGATAGATCTCCAGAAATGGAACCGCAATCCATACATAAAAATCGCCATGACCTATATACGGAACATCGAAAAAGGGAACCGGAGCAGGGAGGAGGCCCTGCGGCGCGTAGGGTCGGAAGAGATTGAGCGGATGGAGAAGAGCTTCAAGGGGCTCTCCGCCATATCCCACGTATCGCCCCTGCTCGGGCTCCTGGGCACGGTGACCGGCATCATTGGCGCCTTTTCAGTCATTTCGGAACTGGGGGGGCAGGTGGACGTCACCGCCCTGGCCGGGGGCATATGGGAGGCCATGCTCACCACGGCAGCGGGCCTGGTGGTGGCCATCCCGGCACAGCTGGCCTTTCTCTATTTTGAAAAGCTGGTGGACGCCCGGGCGAACCGGATGAGCTACGTCATAACCCACCTGAACGAGGAGTTTTTCAGCAGGGATGGTGGGAGCAGCTTTTCCCGTGCTGAACGCGATGAGGACCCGGCCTGCGGGTCTGACCTTATTTCACACGATCATACTCATCGTGAGGGGATTGAGGGGTTATAATGGATTTTATACGGCGTAAGGCGGAACGGCCCCACATCGAGATAGCGCCCCTGGTGGACATTATCTTCCTCCTGCTCATCTTCTTTATGCTGAGTTCCAACTTTATCAAGCCGATGATCAAGATGGAACTTCCCAAGGCCATGTTCGAGGAGAAACTGGAAAAGGTCGACCTGGTGGTGACAGTGGACAAAGATGGCGGGATATACGTCAACAAGGAGCAGGTGACCATAGACGACCTGCATGCCGCCCTCAGTGAGAAGATGGCGGCCCTGGGTAAATACGACGTTATCTTCCGTGGTGACCGGGCCATCGGGTATGACATGTTCGTAGAGATCCTTGATATAGCAAAACAGGCCGGGGCGGTGAGCTTTTCCGTTGAACACGAAAATGAATAGGATGCCTGGGCAAAACGGTAGCGACAAGAGCGTGAGAATCATGTCACTGAAACAGAAATTCCTGAGTTCAATGACAGCCGAATCACTTCTGAAAAACCTCGTGGAGGGAAACCTCTACTGGCCTATCCAGGGAATAATTATCCTTGGTATGTTCCTGGGGATACTCGTCTCCGGAATTAATTTTTCGAGTAAAGAGATTACCAGAATCTATGAAAATCCCGAGGCTAAGCAGTACCATGTTAAGAAGGTTTCGGAAATACCGAAAGAGAGGGAAAATGAGGATGATAAACTCGCCGTTGAGGACGACAAGCTCACGGAAGACGACCTCATCAACAGGTATTACGCCTACGTGGTGACCCGAATCGAAAGCAACAAGGTCTACCCTCCCCAGGAACAGAAAAAGGGGCACGAAGGGTCGGTGGTTTTCAAGCTGTACATCAATAAAAGCGGGTCTGTTGAAAAGGTCACCGTCCTGAGGCAGGCCCGGTATGTTGAGCTTACAAAGGCGGCTGTTAATGCGATTAAAAAGTCTGTGCCCTTTAAACCATACTCAAGTCTGATTAAAAAGGAGCAGCTGATACTGAACCTTGAAATGAGGTTCTTTTTGCAGTAGTATGAGACACCTGACAAACAGAAAAATTATCCGGTCCTTAGCGGTCGCGGTCCTGGTGATGTCGACTTTAACAGTGACCCTGCCCCGGGAATTCTTCGACCCCCACCTGGGTGTCGATAATGATATCTTTTGTATTCTGTACGTAACCTTTATATCGGATGCGCCCGCTACAGGCACGCAGCAGGTTGATGCTGCAACCGAAGACGACTACTGCTTTGATCGATTTATCAATTTCGTCCACCTTTTATATATAGCTAAAGGGCTTCCCATAAGGGCCCCTCCAATACTCTCTGCCGCATAAACAATCACACAGTTCGCGCACGTTTTCTTACAAATAGTGTTTATGGACGAATTTCGTTCATGGCAGAGGTGCGCGTAAAAACAATGGAGGATTTAAAATAATGAAAAGATTTTACTCATTAACGATACTGTTCGTCCTTATCGCGGTTCTGCCCCTCGGCACCGTGTCAGCGCAGAAGGACCTGAACATAGAATATGACACTGAAGCCGGGGAGGGTGACGCTGACGTCTCAGGCACGGCTGAAAAGGACGCCCAGATAGTGGTCACCGGCACCAGGCTCAGGAAACACTACCGAAAGTCCCCGGTGAGGACCGACATCGTTTCATCGGAACGGATGGAGACGAAGAACGCCGCTGACCTCTTCGATGCTCTGAACGGAGAAAACGGGCTTGTTTCGGACAACCAGTGCCAGAACTGCGCCCTTAACGATATCCGCATCAACGGGCTCGAGGGGCAGTACACCCAGGTGCTCATAAACAGCGTGCCGGCGGTTTCGAGCCTGGCTAACGTTTATTTCGCACAGCAGATACCGATTGAGCTCATTGATCGGGCTGAAATAATAAGGGGAGGAGGGTCCGCTCTGTACGGCAGCGGGGCCATAGGCGGTTCCATCAACGTCATCACGAAAAAGCCCCTGACCAATTCAGCGAATTTCTCATACCGCCACGAGTTCCTCGCTTACGGGGCCCGGGCCTATAACGTCGGCGGTTTCGGTTCAGCTGTCACCAGGAAGGGAAACATGGGTATCGCCGTGTACGGCGCGAAACGGCACCGTGACGAGTGGGACCGGAACAACGACCGTTTCAGCGACCTGGGAAGGCTCGACAACCTCAGTTTCGGACTCGACGCATTTTACTCTTTCGGCAAGGGGTTGGAGCTCTCGGCGAGGTATTTTACCATTCGGGAATACCGTCGGGGCGGGGATAACATCGATGTCCCGGAACCGCTGGTTTTTCTCGCCGAGAGGATAAACAGCGATATTCATATAGCCATGTCCAAGTTCAGCCACTACGTAAACAAATACGTGAACTACGAGGTCAACGTTAACTACTCGGACATGACCCGCAGCACCTATTACGGGGGGAGAACAGATCTCTTAGACATGGATGAACTCCTGGAGCAGACACTGGTGCAGGGTCTGTCCAGAAACCCTTTTTATTTCGGTAATGCCATCGTCAACATCGTGCCGGCAGAGGGGCATACCATCACGGTGGGCGGTGAATACTGGAACGAAGGCCTCTGGGACGGCAATTCCATCACGAAAATCGCGACAGTCGACACCCACTATCAGAACGGGTCCGGCCAGCTGCAGTACAACTGGGAGCATGATATTTTTGACGTTATCGCCGGCGTCCGCCTGGACAAGCACAACACCATCGATACCGTCATCGTGAGCCCCCGGGCGAACGCCATTTTCAAGAAATGGGACTTTTTCAAGATCCGGCTCGGGGTCGGTACCGGGTTCAAGTCGCCCCAGGTCTTCAGCGAGGACTTTCATATCGAACAGTCGTCGGTGGGGGGGGTCACTAAAAGCAGGCGCATCTTTAACATGCCGAACCTCAAACAGGAGCGTTCGGTTTCATACACAGGTGACCTGAGCGGTGATGTTTCACTCGGAAAGGATGTGCATTTCGATTACACGGTAGGGACATTCTACACGACCATCAAGGGAAAAATGGAGGTAAACGCCGAGGAGGCCATAGTCAGCACGGCTGCGGCAGACTATTTTCCCCGGTACAACGTGCCCGGCACCTCAAAACTGCTCGGGGGGAATGCCGAGATCGCCCTCTATATCTCGGAATACGCCCGGCTTACCAGCGGGTTTACCTACACCCCCCTCGCGCGGTTGAGCCAGCGGAACCTTGAGTCGGGTAATCGTACAATGCTCGAGGTGCCCGAGGTGAGCGGCATGACCATGCTGGAGCTCTTTTTCTGGCGGTTTACCGCGAGCTTATCGAACCAGATAATCGGAAAGATGAAAGTGCTTCACAGCAGCGACGACTGGGTATGGAACGGCGGCTTCCAGTACTATCGGTACACTCCGACCTTTTACGTGTTCAACGTCCGGCTGAAATACCGGCATCCCCTGCCCGGGAACACATACATAGAACTCTTTGCCGGGGTTGACAACATCACCAACACCTACCAGCGGGATCTTGACCGGATGGTTCTTTCCCCAGACGCGAAAGTTCTTGGCGTGCGGGACGCGGGGTATGTGTACGGCCCCACCAAGCCGCTCACCTATTACGCCGGCGTCAAGGGAGGTTTCTAACTGTAAAAAGCCTCACCAAGACTCATAATCCTTGTACTTTGCTGAGGGAGCTGCCCTGTTGAAATATTTATCGGGGTGCTCCCTTTTTTTTACAAAATGACTGCTGACCCGAAACCTGGGCCCCGGGTCGTTATTGATTAATATCCCCTATTAGAACTTGACCCTCAGGCAAACCTTGATTAGCTTTGATGAAAGCACTATTGGAAACTGTACTGTGAGCATTGTAAAAGAACATTATTTCGAAGATATACGTTCCCTGGAACTCGGATTCGGGCCGGTGTGGTCGCCGATGATGACGGTCCGGTTTTCCCATTCTGCCTACCAGCGTTTCATCTGGGGGAGCGCCCGGCCACTGGAGGTGAAACCCTTTCCTCAAAAAATTGAGTCAAGCCGGTATGTTTTCGACGCGGTACACGCCCCTGGCCGCAGCAGGGGCATGAACGTTTTCCACGTGATGGAACGGGGATGGCTATTATCAGGAGACCGTTTCCTCGCCTCCAGGATAAAACAATTCAGGGCCGATGAGATCCTGGGCCAGGCAATTACTGCCGGATAAGAATGCGGGAGTTGGTATAATCAATTGAAAGAATTGAACTGCGATGAGATCAGGGACATGCTCCTTGAATACCGGGAGCCGGTCATGGAGATTGAGCTATTAAAGAGGGTATTCAATATCAGGAAAATACCCTCGTCAGTGGAAAAGCTGTTTCCGATACACTTCACGCTGTACAACGGCCTCTACCGTTTACGGGAAGAGATGGGGGCCAGGGGGTATTACATCCACCTTGACCCGATGCGGATTCGACTAATAAAGGTACCCGAAAAAAACTGCCGGTACTATTACCCGGAAAAAGGGGATTTCTGCGGGGGAGATATCTCCGGGCACGGCTACTGCAAATACCACGAGAACCTGTACGAGGAACAGAGGAACAGGGTCACCTTTGACCCATTGTTTGATTTTTACCGGAATGAGGAGAACATAACCTTCTGGAAATCAGGGATTCTCCAGAAACTCATGGACGGGATAGTCCTCTATTCAGTAAAGAGGGGGGAAATACGGACCGCCCTCGATTTTATGGGGATTTCCCACCCCTCAAAAAAAATAATACAGAAGCGCTATCATGAGCTGGCTAAGCAGTATCATCCTGACAACAGCAAAGAGAGCGAGGAGAAAATGAAAATCCTGAACGTATCCTACCAGGTCCTGATGGAGGTATTCATCCTCTAGACAAAACTGTTATGATTCTCCTTGACTTTTTATAAAAATAACCACCAGGCAATGTTTTTACATGGTTTCATAAAAAATCATTGATTTTTAATATTCCCACCGTACACTCCTATAAAAAAGATACAACAGGAAATTCCGCATGAAACGATACATGATATCTTGCCTTGTGGCGCTGGCCCTGGCATCAATCGTTCTTCCCATAGAGGCCCGGGGAGCAGGCGTTACTGTTAACCAGACCAAATATCACATCACCATTCTTCCCGAGGGGAAAGCTGAAATCCTGTACGAGATAACCTTTACCGAACAGGGGAGCAGGGACCGTATTCGGAAGATAGGGCAGTTTGTCGAACCGGCTACCTTCATCGAGAGTTACGGCACCCATAACGGCCAGAGGTTCGGTGTCACCATGGAGAGCGCCGGTTACGGGTATTACGCAGCGGTATTTGACAGAAATACCGCCCAGGGGAACACTTACGTCATCAGCATGCGCTACAAGATGGGGAGGTCACTCCTGGACAGGACATCCATGGACGGTAAAGAGCTCGGCTACTTCTGGTGGTCCCCGATCCAGTGGGGGCTTCCCATAGCAAAACAGATAGTCCAGATCATACTCCCGATAGAGATCCCTGCGACCTACCAGGAGGCTGAGCAGGTGAAAGACGACCTGGTGAACAGCAAGGGGGTAATGACGAAACGATCCACGGTGCAGAACCATTCCCGGTGGATATATTATCCTTCCCGGTGGAAGGGGAAGACCTACCTGTCAATACATTCCGAGAAAGAGAACCTGTACGCGAGCGAGAAGGAGAGCCTCGGATTTTACATCCCCTATGAATACGTTTCCGCAGGGGCTGAGGGGGGCGATTATACTGTTGAAAAATTCAGGGCCGGTGAAGTAACCGAGAGCGGTTCATTTTCCATACGCGAAGCCTCGGTCTACCTGGAGATTCGTGACGCAAAGGATAATCCCCGCGGCTTCACCGAAAAATGCACGGTCGTGCTGAATATACTCGAAGGTGGATCACGGAACGTTGTCAGGAACATCTTTGATAATTTTGAGGGGCGCTACAGGTTCCCCTCTAATGAACAGATATCGGTCTACATTAATGGAAAGAAGAAACCATCCAAGGCGCGGTATTTTATTGAAGATACTTACAAGTATGACCTGTCAGTCCTTGAGATCCTCTTTGCTGAAAAAACGGAAAAGGGTGATGAAATTACCCTGGTGATTGAGCTCATGCAGGAACACGAGAAGCCGAAAGTGCTTCCCGGCATCTATGACGGCAGGTTCCGTGTTCAATATCTTTGGGAGCGCCTTTCATTGCCGGCAGCGCCGGATAAGGTTTTCGTCAACATGTTTGCACAGGTCGACCCGAAGGGGTTCCCGTCAGGGCCCCTCGAAGAAAAGTTCCATCCTGTACGGCTTGCAGACTCGACCAGGGAGCGGTATCCCGAGTGGAGCGACGATCTCGTACTACGCAAAAAGGGGGCATTCTATTACAGCGCAGACCGGGTCAAAATTAAGTATCCCCACTTCTTTCTCCAGACCCGTCTCGCTGAACCGGATGTGAAGGCGGTTCCCGGGGTAACGGCCTACTTGATGGCTGATCCGGGAAACCTTGAGCCCAGTGTATGGCTCTCCCTGAAAAGCCTGGTGAACGATCTCTTCAGGCTTGAGCTCTCATACCACGATGTTGATTTTCTATTTCACGTACTTGGCACCATACTTGTCCACCTGGTACTGGCATACTTTCTGAATTTTTTCTACCTTGTTTTTGAGATTATTGTCGCAGGCCTGCCGGTACACGCGGCGGGAAAGCTTTTAAAGATTGATCTCTTCAACAAGATTTTCTTCCCCTCGGGAAGAAAGAAGTTCAGCCTCACATCCGGGTATATCTTCAGCCTCAACGCGGTGATTGTTCCCTTCCGCCTGGCGTATTACCTGCTGGCCGGCCTGGTCGCCGTTTTCCTGAGGATTGCATCGTTTCACCCGGTGGTCAAGCGGCTCTTCGAGAAGAAGCCCGAGTACATCGCCCCGGAGATCATGATAGAAACATTCAAGACTAAAGAGGTTGCCGACAACCTGGAACCGGTTGAAGCAGCGGTCTTCCTGAACAAGCCGTCCCGGGCTATCAACGCAGTTGTCATGGACCTCTTTAACAGGGGATATATCGACATTCTGAACCGGAACCCCCTGCAGGTAAAGGATCTCGGCAAAGACCGGTCCGGGCTGAAGCCGCATGAAAAGCTATTCATGGAATCGATTGCCGAAGACGGGACCCTGAGCAGGCAGAAGATCCCACTTATCCTCAAGTCCATATCCCGGTCCCTCCAGGGTAAAATCTGGAACGCCAATATCGAGAAAACAGCCGAGAGCTACTCACGGAAGATAGATGAACTGTGGCGGCAATTTTCTGCGTCGAAAGACTATAACAGGCAGAAGGGTTATTTCCAGGAGAACCATGCGTGGCTCCTGCTGAATGATTCCTTTGAAAGGGATGCTGCCCCGTTCATAGAAAAGGCCAGGGGCGACTCCGATGTGGCTGAACCGGTGCGGTTCTTTGACAGGATTACCAGTGATGCTGAGACTGTTTCCGACTCGGTGCAGGATTTCGCTACCGGTATCGTTGAAGACGTGGAGGGGATATCAACCGGCGTTGTTGAAAAGATCGAAAATCTTTTCGTGCCGCCGAACCTCAAGAACATTGAAGAGATGGCCGCAAACGTGGCCGGGAACATATCCTCCTTCAGCTACGACGCGTGTCATTCAGCCTGTCATTCGGCCTGCCATTCGGCGTGCGTTCACTCGGCCTGTCACTCGGCCTGCCATTCGGCGTGCGTGTGTCATTCAGCCTGTCATTCGGCCTGCCATTCGGCGTGCGTGTCGAGTTTCTAGGAGGCGGTGTTTGATGAGTGTCATCGAACATTTACAGGGTTTTGTTGATTCCACAAGGGAGGTTGTATACTTGCGAGACGTGGATCGAATAATGATCATCAGGCCGAACAAGATACAGCACCTGAACGAGTCAGCCTATGAGATACTGGACCTCATATATCAGAAGGGGCAAAGTATTACGGGCGTTATCGATTCAATTTCCTCACGGTACGGCCTGCCACGGGAAAAAACAACCGGTGACGTGGTTTCAATGGTCCAGAGCGTCAAGGCCATCATGAACGATGACTACGGGTGCGCCCCGGCACTGGAGACAATCCCCTTCGATCCCGGGAGCGTCAAATATCCGATTCTCTCGGAGATAGCCCTTACCTACCGGTGCCAGAACCGGTGCGACTTCTGCTACGCATCGAGCCCCTACCGGGGAGATGCCTCGGCCGAAATGTCCACCGGGCAAATAAAAAAGATCATAGACCGGATCAAGTTCGAGGCCCACGTGCCGACGATATCTTTCACCGGCGGGGAGCCGACACTTCGTGATGATCTCCCTGAGCTTATCGAACATGCCGGCAGGGCGGGGATGAGGACAAACCTCATTACCAACGGTATCCGGTGCGCTGACAGGTCCTTTGTATCGGGACTATTCTCAGCGGGGCTCAACTCCGCCCAGGTGAGCCTGGAGTCCCACCACGAGGAACTGCACAACCGCATCACCGGTAATCCAACGGCCTATGGAAAAACGATAGCCGGCATAGAAAATCTCGCCGGAGCCGGAATTTATACTCACACGAATACCACCATCTGTGAAAAAAACAGGGAGAGCCTCCTGAAGCTGGTGGACTTCGTTCATGAAAGGTTCGGTTTTCCCTACCTGTCGATGAACATGATCATAGCAACCGGTATCGCCCGGGACAACGAGAATATCAGGATAGGGTACTCGGCCATAGGTGATATCCTCAAGCCGGTCATTGAACACTGCGATTCAATTGGCATCAAACTGGTATGGTATTCCCCGACCCCCTACTGCCTGTTCAACCCGGTCGACCACAACCTCGGTTCAAAATCGTGCGCCTGCATCAGCGGGCTCCTGTCGGTGAACCCTGCCGGAGATGTTCTTCCCTGTTCAAGCTACGACCGGGGGGTCGGAAATTTATTGAAAAACTCATTCGAACACGTGTGGAACTCTGACCAGGCGCTCTACTACCGTGAGCGGCGTTACGTTCCTCCGGTATGCAGGTTGTGTGATTATGAAGAGCTCTGCGGCGGCGCGTGCCCTCTCTACTGGGAAAACGCCGGGAACTTTTGCGAGATAGAAGAAGTATCAGAAAAAAAACCCGTGCTCCGAAATATGCTCTGGAACCTGGAGAAAGGCGTCAGGCTGAAGTCCCGGGGTGTCAGGGGCCTGGTTAACGGGGGGAGGTGAGCGAATGGGAAGTCTTTCGCAAATGATACAGTTTCTCAATGGAACGTGCAAGACACTGGACGAGATTATCGGCAAGCTTGATAAACTTCAGGAGTATTTCAACAACAATTACAGCAACGTACGAACGGTGCGGAATAATGAAATCGAGTTCCTCCAGGACGAATTTTTCAGTAACACAAAGTCTTATCCTGATGAATTTTTGCGTGATTATGAAAAGAATCTCAAAAGCCAGGAAGATCTCTACGAAAAAAATCTCGCGAAATTGTGTAACAAACAGAAGGAGATGCGCGCCAGCCTGGAAAAGTACAACAGGGAACGGCTGGATCTCTTCAATGAGATAAGAAAGAGCAACAGGAAACTCGATATCAAAGAGGAAGACCTGAAAAAACGTATCGCTGAATACGAGAAGGAAATCGGCGAGTATAACCGGACCATAGACGAGATGAACTCCGGTTTCGGGTTTGTGACGAATTTTATCCGCATGAGAAAAATTCAGAAGAACAAGGACAAACTGATAGATATGCGTGACCTCCTGGTCGGCGAAATTGAGGAGATACGGGCCAGGTGGCAGGATGAACTCGGTGAAAAGGATGAACTTGAGAAGGTTCTCCTGGAGGAGTGGAACAACTGCAATGTTGAGCTCTCCATCATCAACGAAAAGGTGGAAAACCTTACGAAAAACAGGGACGAACTCATCAGGAAGGGGGCCTTCATGGCGACCCTTGAAAACCTGAAGGGGAACGAGTCTTTTCTCTCCGGTTCGGTAAAGACCGCACCCCCTGATAAATGTTCACGGTGCTCATCCGAGAACAAGGGGAACCGGTTTTTCTGCAACTACTGCGGGGAACGGTTCAGCGATGACCGGCCTGATCTCATGGGGAGCCTCATGGAGACCGGTGAACTCAACAGTGTCCATGAAAATCTCATTACCGGTATTGAAAAATCGGTCTCGTTCCTGGCACTTATGAAGGGCCTCAACAAGGGGGTGGCGGAGTTCACGAAGAGCGTGTCATCTGTTAAGGAATCCCAGGACACCTATTCAGCGCTGCCGAACCTCAGCATCAACGTACCGGAGTTCTCCAGGGATATGGCCGACAGGGTCGAGAAACTGAACGATAAAATTAATGTGGAATTCTTCAATCTCCACCCGAAGGAGTTTTCTGAATCGGTCAGTGCCTATGAAAAAAAGGTTTTCACTGACGAGAACATTGAGAAGTATTTTAATAAAATGGGGAACGAGCTCGACAAAACGACAAAGGAGCAGTGGGGATGAGCGGAAGGATGATCATCGGGGCCTTTCTCATGATTGCCGGGGGGGGGGCTTTTTTTCTCGGCCTCATGTTCATCATCGCCTCTGCCGGGGGCGGGAGACGGCTCACCGCCGGTTTAATCATCACTGCCGCCGGCTTCGTGCTGCTTGTTTTCGGGTTCCGGATGTTTTTACGGGCAATACGTTTCAGCCCGGAGGGTATAAAAAGGCAGATCCTCAGACTCGCGAAACTGAACCACGGCGAGCTCACCAGGGAGGCTATCACCGGGGCTATCGGTACCATGGATGAGATTGAATATAAACTCGAGGAACTGATAGATCGGGGTATCGCCAGGGCTGAGATCAGGGGCGGCAGGAAGCTTTACCTCTTTCCTGATTTCCAGCTGAAAGTGGTGCAGAAGAAGTGCCCCTACTGCGGCAGCGATTACCCGGTACGGGAGAACATAGAATACTGCCCCAACTGCGGGGGTGATCTCAAACTCAGCAAGACCCTCATCGCGAACGGTGAGAAATATTCAATGGATGAAGATGCGTAACCATGATTCTTAACGTATATACAATAAAAGAACTCATGGGGAAACTGAACCATTTCCCTGGATTGTCAGGCATGAAGGAGAGCGTCCTGCTTAAAGGGATTCCCTTCTTTTTCGATATCGAGGAATCAATACTTGAGGAAATATCGCGGAACATCTCGATATATGAGTTTAACGAAGAAGAGATCGTGTGCCGGCACGGCAAGTTCGACGAACGGTTTTACATTATCCTTGCAGGCAGCGCCACAGCTGCGATTCCGACCGCCAGTGACCCGAAATATGTCCTCTACCGTCTGGAACCGGGGGACTATTTCGGCGAAGAGATTGTCTTTACCTCCCAGCCGAGGGAGAGCACCATCGTCGCTGAAACGTCACTCCTCACCTTGTCCCTTGACGGTGAAACCCTCCGCGGGCTCATGGAGATGTCGGGAAATATAACAAACCTGCTGAACCAGAAGTATATCGAGCGTAAGCTGAAAAACGATCTCCGCAGGGTGCCGATTTTCACCCACTTGAAAGATGATCTCTTCGAGAGGATCCTTGAAAAGGTTGAACTCCTGACCCTGCCGCCGGAGGAAGCCGTTTTCAGGGAAGGGTCGCCGGGAAACGCGTTTTTCCTCATCAGGGACGGGGAGGTGAACGTCTACATCTCCCTGGAGAAGAAGGAACGCCTGGTGGCCATACTCGGAAGCGGCCAGTTTTTCGGCGAGATGGCGCTCCTCTCCGATGAACCGAGGAACGCCACGGTGATCACCACCAGGAGGAGTGATCTTGTGAAGATATCGCGGGAGAACTTCTTCAATATCATCAAGAGCGATAAAACGGTGCTGAAAGAACTCGACGAGGTGGTGAACAGCAGGAAGCTGAACCAGGAGGACGCCCTGAGGAACCCGAATACCGCCTATATCTCCCGGAGTTTGCTCGACTTGAACGACAGCGTCAACAGGCACCTGGACATCATTTCCCAGTGTACGATCGACACGGAATTCGGGAGCGCGTTGCTTGCGACCATGCCAGGTTCCCGGTATCCGTACGTGTATCCGAGGGACAGCGCCTGCGCGTCCCGTTTTCTCTTTAAACTGATGAGCAGTGAATTGAAATCCGGGGAGATCGCCCTCCGCCTTCTCGGCGAAATCGCCCGGTTCATCCTCAACTGTCAGCGGGAAGACGGCTACTGGGGCCAGCGCTACGGGATAAACGCCGAGGACAAGGGGATATACCGCCAGGAGGACAACGTTGCTCACGGCGTCACCATCCTCTGCAGGTACCTCCTGGCGGCCCAGATGAAGGGGGTGGAGATCCCGAACCTGGATCGCTATCTCGAGGCCATCGACAAAGGATCAGAATATGCCTACCGGAACTATTACCGGAACGAGATCCACCTCTTCTATTCTACCACTTCGATCCACGAGTCAGCGATAGAGGAGGGGTATTCCATCTGGGTTAACTACGCCTATCTCCTCATGCTCCGCATCATCGAACGTGTTGGGATGAAATACGATATCATCGACCGGTTCCCGGAAGAGATGGAATTGAAGAGCGGTTTCGAGTCTACCATAGACAAGGTGTTCGACCATTCGGGTCGGTACGTGAGACGGATCCGCCCTGACGGGCAGGTCGATTTCAGGCCGGATATTACCCTGATGAGCCCCTTTTTCTTCGGTACCGGCATGGACGTGGAATATTTCGACAACAATGACGTGTTTATATCTTCCATTGACTATATTGAGGACATGCTCTGGGATCCTGACCTGGGAATGCTGCAGCGTTATCTTCCCTTCATTGAAGATTTCGAGACCCACATCCACGCCGGTAACGGGCCCTGGATCCAGTATACCGCCATGCTGGCCCAGTATTATTTCTACGCCGGCAACATCGACAAGGGGAACGAGATCATGTCCATTATCGACAGCTACAAGACCAGGGAGGGGTTCCTGTGCGAACACCTGACCACACCGGAGCGTTTCTACGAGTTTCAGCGTCTCGAATGGCAGACAGGCCAGGATTTTGACAAGGAATTCGAGCTGAAGATCCTCATACCGGACATGCCCTACGACAACGTGGTTGAGGAGCTGACACACATGAAGAAATCCTACGAAGACATCGAGGAGCAGTGCCGGGCAGTGGGAAGAAAAAACATAACCTTCGCGACCCCCCTCATGTGGTCCCACGCGGAGTACGCCATGGCCCTGATGATGAGAAACGAAAAAGAACTGTTGAAGTACAAATAAGACTGGTCTCAGGCAGGGATATAACGAAAGATCATGAGAAGGATTATCGAATCACATGTCATCAGGAAAACCACTGATGATCTCCCCGGCTGTCTTCTCGAACATTTCAACCATATCCCGACCAGGAGCAGCGCGAAAAAGGCCCTGAAAAAATCGCGGGTCCTGGTCAACGGCAGGGTCTTCAGGGAATCAGTTCTCAGGGAGGGTGAATCAGAAGTTGCTTTGCTCGAGAGAAAACCCCCTCCCCGGAAGCCGCTCCGCATCAACTTGCGAATTCTTTACGAGGATCGGTGGGTCGCGGTTATAGAAAAGCCGCCGGGGATACCGGTGAGCGGGAACAGGTACCGAACCGTTGAGAATGCCCTTTTCTTTAATCTTAATCGCGGAAAGCCTGACACAGGATGGTCCCCTTCACCCGCGCATCGTCTTGACAATCAGACCGGGGGGCTGATGATAATCGCGAAGGACGAATTATCCCTTGTCGATCTGAGCGGACAGTTTGAGAATCAAAAGATTACAAAACGGTACAGGGCGGTTGTTGCTGGAAAAATGACCGGTGATGGCGTAATCGAGGGCGAAATAGAAGGGCGGCCGGCCCGTACAATCTACCGGAGCGCGAGGATATCCCCCTCGCTGAAAACCGGCCATCTGACCCTTGTGGACCTCTGGCCGGTTACCGGCAGGAGAAACCAGTTGCGTATCCACCTTGCCGCAGCCGGCTGTCCCGTCATCGGGGACAAGCTCTATTCAGGCGAAGCTCCCGTGCTGAAGGGCAAGGGCCTGTTCCTCTGGTCGGTGGAGATTTCTTTCAGGCATCCGGTCACGGGGTATACGGTAACGGTGAGAATTGAGGAGCCAAAGAAATTCACTAGGTTCGTAGATAGAGAAGAGCGGAGGTGGAACGCGTACAATGGATGAGAGGATAGAACTGCTGCG
>CAZEPS010000082.1:11445-16176 GCA_964514165.1 uncultured Leptospirales bacterium | reverse complement strand
GAAGGTTTTGACAAACAGTTTTTATTTGACAGGCCGGTTGTATGAGCGTACTTTCCTATGAAAATAAAAGATAACCATCTGCACCGGCCGAGACTTCTCAATTATCACCATATATTACGCATTGAAAGAAAGTGAAATCTCAGATGTTATTCTATACCCGAAGATGATGCCCGGATTGACGGCCGGTTCCCAGGCGCCGTGTTTGAAGTTGTCTTCGTGGCTGGTGTTATAGACCATGCCCCCGGCGGGGGCGATGGTGAGGAATATGTTTTTTTATATTCTAACTTAATTCAAGGCAGTTATCATTACCACCAAGAATGTAATCAATCGGCAGTTCAGGAAAGACTTCTTTTACTTTAGCAAGGGTTGATAATCTTGGATTTACCTTTCTTTCTAATCTCTGATACGAGAAGATATTCCTGGCACCTAAGAGTTTTGCCATTTCAGATTGTGACAAATTGTGTTTTTTTCTGAAATAACGCAGAAAGAAAGCAAAGGCTATCTCAGGATTAACATTGACTTTTTCTATATTGCTGTCTTCCGCAATATCGTTATCAGGAAGCTGATGAACTATTTCGGAATCTATACTCTCATCGAGATACAGGTTCAGTGCCTCTTCCATATTTACTCTTAATTCTTCATGGGTGTCCCCTTGGGTGTTGCATCCTTCAAGCTCAATGCACTCGGCCCAAAAACCGTTACCTTCCATATATACACGGAAATGGTAATACATAATAATCCTCCTCAGTTTAAAAAGACAGTAGTTATATATGATTGCTTTACCTGGTATCTTTGAGTCTTTTTAACAATTTACTTTCGAGCCCTTTTTTTAATTCCTTATGCATGGGAATTATTTCGGTATGATCGCCTTTGCGAACCTTTACATGTGAGGTTCCGCTTTTCTTGGTAACTTTTTTCCATCCATCTTTGAGATACATTTTTAGCATCTCCATTCCTGACATCGGCATTGCAGCCTCAATAAATAAATCTTTCGACCCTTAAATTAACCATCACTCTGCCATCCTTTACTGCACATATTATAATAAACAGATAATTATTATATACCAACTATAATTGGTAATGTCAAGTGATTTTGAAAAAAATTCTAAGTACCGGTCCCTGTGAGTGAACATTTCCGTGAAAACGGTACAGGCACAGCAACCGATAAAGCGCATTATGCAGCATACTTAAAGGTTTTGACAAACAGTTTCTGTTTGACACACCGGTTGTATGAGGGTATTTACCTATGACAACAAATTCTATACACTGATGGTTTATGCGTATGAGGTGATGTCGTTATTCCAGAGAAACACCTGGTTGCGTCCTTTTCTTTTAGCTTCATAAAGGGCCAGGTCGGCATTTTTTAACAGCCTTTGCAGCGAGTCCACGCTGTTTTTATTTCCCAGGGCCACTCCCATGCTAACTGTCACTGTAATGCTCTGTTTCTCCAACTGGATGGGAGTCTTTTCAATTATTGTTCGCAATCGTTCCGCTGTTATTAGCAGGGATACTTCTTCGGCCCCTGGAATAAGAAGGGTGAATTCTTCACCTCCCACGCGGCCGAAGATATCTCTTCCCCTGATTTCTCTCTGGATCGTTTCGGCAATGGTCTTTAAGGCTATATCACCGGCTTCATGCCCATAGATGTCGTTGATTGATTTAAAGTGATCAGCATCAATCGAAATAACGCCGGTGTTTTGATTGGAGATTGAAAATTCTTTCTGTGCCAGCTCCATGAATCGCCGCCGGTTGAAGACCTGACTGAGATCATCAATCGCCGCCATCCTGAATGCGTTGGAAAATCTTTTGGATAACAGGAATGACTGAGTAAAAATAAATCCGAAGAAACCGAATTGCAGTGAGCTTTGAAACAAAGGGCTTTGAAGGATAAGCTGGGACTGCATTATGTCGTGTACAGCGGTTATTGTAAGAAAGATTATACCCACGAGCACCAGTCTGGAACCGTCCCGCTTAAAAATAATGGCTCTCACAATAACATAGATAATATAGACAGCAACGAGCAGGATAAAACCCTGGAAAATAACCTCAGTCCGTGAAAACACCCTGGCCGGTACAACTGCCACATAGAGAGAAAAAAGAAGTGAAACAGCCAGAATAATCCTGAGAACCGCGGTGCTGAAATCCCACTCAAAGAGTCTTTTCAAATACAGGGCCACAGCCGGGACGGCAAGCTGATATCCGAGGACTATTACTCTCATGTGCCAGTCGAAGTCCATATCAGGAAAAAGGGTAGAGATGAAAACTTCTTCCATAAACAGTATGCGGGACGAGATGATAAGACAAAAAAAACCGAAAAAGAGCGTTGAACTGTCGTTTCTTCTGATGATGAAAAGACCAAAGTGAAACAGAGCCATTATCAGGGCGCAGCCGAAGAGGGCGTAATTGACAACGTATGAAATAATCCGGTTTTTAATAATCTGGTTCTCCGCCCCGAACTCGATGGAATCACGCAGCCCGGCAAGGTTGTAATGAAAATTTGAAACATGAATCATTATATCGATATGGTCATCCCGGGGTTTAAAGGATGAGACGTATGAACTATATCTCGCAATCGATGCCCTGTTGCCGGTGCCGGTTTTGCCGTTTATAATAAGGGGGTTTCCGTCTACCCAGAGTTTATAAGCAGAAAATATCTCTCTCGTTTTCAGTGAATATATAATGTCTTGATTCTTTAGAAGGATTTTGATTCTGTATGTGGCATATCCAAATCGCGGCAGAGTTATGTCTGTGATATTCAAGTTGTTCCAGACGGAAGGAACTCGTATATAGATTTTTTCCCGGGAGGGGATATTGTCTGAGGGAAACGCCGGTATGAACTTATTCCAGTAGAACTCCCACTCACCATCAAGTTTGACTGTTCCGTCTTTATCAAAGTTCCATTCCCTTAAATCAAGAACACCATTTACGGCAACAGGGGACTTCTTGTTCGATGGAGAGGGTGAACAGCCCACGGCCAGGAACAAGAGAGAGGTGAGTATCAAATGTTTTGATAATCGTAGCAAATTTTAAGTACCGAGCCTTGTGAGTTAACTTTTCCATGAAAACGGCACTCTCTGGACGACTGATTAAACACAATATAAAATTTCTGGCATATATCAGCAAACACTTTTTGAAGAAAGACAATTCTGGTCTGATGTTCAACAAAGTCAGGTTAAATCTATGCGAAAAGAGATTTTCTCGGCTGCGCGCGAGGACGGAACGGAGAGGCCAATCCGCAGCGCGCACGATGTAAATATTCTAATAGAATTAGACCAAGCCCCCCGGCGCTTGAGGGGACCGCGGGGGTGCAGGGGGTGGCCGGTTTGCCACCCCCTGCAATGAGGTATGACCGGCTCCCGGTCGACTGCTGATGTGCTTTAAGCACTAAAAAATGATAGCGGCTTTTAAGGCATATGCCTTATTGTTTTTTATCCCTCACCCCCTCAATGACCCACTCCACGGCGAACCGGACCAGGTCGGCGGAACTCCCCATGTTCAGCTTGTTTTTTATCCTCTCCCGGTAGTTCTCCACGGTCTTGACGCTTATCTTCAGCTGGTCGGCGATGTGGCGGTTGCTGTACCCGTGGCCTATCTGCTGAAATATTTCGAATTCCCGGTCGGTGAGGGATTCTATCGAGGCCGCGGCCCGGGCCGGGCCGTCGTGGGTAATCCTCTCCATGAGCGAGCGCTTCATTTTTTCGCTCATGTACTTTTCCCCGCCGAGGACGGTACGGACGGCGGTGATAAGCGTCTCCGGGGCCTGGTCTTTCATCACGTAGCCCCGGGCCCCGGCCCGGATGGCCCGTTCCGCGTAGATTTTCTCGTCGTATACCGACAGCATGAGCACCGGGAGCTTCGGGTACCTGCTCTTCAGCGCCTTGACCAGGTCGATGCCGCTGGTCCCCGCGAGGGAGACGTCGGCCACCAGGAGGTCCGGTTCAACACGGGGTATCATGGCCACGGCATCGTCCGCGTTCTCGGCCTCCCCGCACACGAACAGATCTTTCTGACTGTTGATAATCTCCGCCAGGCCCTGGCGCACGATGGCGTGGTCGTCCACCACCAGTATCCCGCGTTTCCCCTCCCGGCCGCCGGTGATGTACATGTCCCTGATGTTCTCTTCCAGGGAGGAGAGGGCATCTTCACCGCGCTGCCTGAGCTCGCACATGACCACGGTGCCGCCGCCGTCGTTTTTGTAGATGGAAATGTTCGCCCCGATGACCCAGGCCCGGTAGCGCATGATGTTTATCCCCATGCCCCCGGTGTCGCCCAGCTCGTCAGGGATGCCGACGCCGTCGTCGGTCACCGAGATCCGGACCATCCGGTCGTCTCGTTCAATCGATATGATGATGTTTTTCGCGTGCCCGTGTTTGACAGCGTTGTTCACCGCCTCCCGGGTGATGTAGTAGAGGTTCGACGCCTCGAACTCCTCCTGAAACTGGACCCCCCGGTCGCCCCGGATGACGCAGGCCGCCCCGTACTGATCCTCCGTCTCAACGCGGAGCTCATCAAGCGCCGCCATGAGCCCGCCCCCGGTCATGTCCACCGGGCAGAGCCCCCTCGCCAGGTTCCGGGTCTGGTCGATGGCGCGGGACACCAGGCGCGCGATGTCGTCTATCCCGCCGAGCTCGTTCAGGATGCGGTTCGAGGTGATGACCCGGGCCCAGTTCTCCTCATAGCGCCCGGCGATCCGGTTCAGCCGGTACCGCTGGGCGAGGCCGCCCCGCGGCA
>CAZEPS010000082.1:9960-11435 GCA_964514165.1 uncultured Leptospirales bacterium | reverse complement strand
CCTTTATCTTGAGCCGCAGGATCTCGCTCTTGAAGGCGATCCCGGCCAGGTGCTGTCCGATGGTGTCGTGGAGGTCCTGGCCGATGCGGCTCCGTTCTTTCTCGTTTTCGGACATCAGCACCCGCTCGAGCCGCTTCCTCTCACTGATGTCGATGCCGACGTAGAAAACGAACTCCAGGGAACCGTCCTTGCGGGAAAAAGGGCTGCCGTGCCACTCCACCAGGAGTTCACCCTCCCCGCCGAGGAGGGTCGCCTCGTAGGAGGGAACCGTCTTCCCCTCGCTGAGCATGGTGAAAAAACGGTTCCCGGTTTCCCGCTCCCCTTCGGGCGCGAAGGTTTCGAAATAGGGAAGACCCCTGACATCGTCAGGGGAGCGGCCGAGGGCCTCGAGGAGGGCCCGGTTCATGATGAGCACCCTCCCCTCCCGGTCCAGGGCCACGTAATAGGCGGGGGATGCGTCCTCCAGGCTCCTGATGAAATCGCGTTCCTGGATGAGCTTCCGCTGGAAATCCATCAGTTCACCGGTCCTCTCCGCCACGATCTCTTCAAGGAGGATCTTCTCGCTCCGGAGGAGGTCCTCCGCCTTCTTGATGCGGAGCATCACGTTAATCTGGGCGACGAGTTCAGCCTCGTTTATCGGCTTGGTCAGAAAGGCGTCGGCCCCGATGTCGAGCCCCCTGACGCGGCTCTTCATGTCGGTGTGAATCGCCGTGAGGAGTATGACCGGGATGTGGCGGGTCTCGAGGGTGTTCTTGAGCCGTTCGCAGACCTCGAAGCCGTCCATCCCCGGCATCCTGATGTCGAGTATTATCACGTCGGGAAGTTCACTCCTGGCGAGCCCGATCCCCTCTCCCCCTTCCTGCGAGGTCAGCACCGTGCAGCCCGGGATCAGGTTCTTTAAAAGGGCCTCTATGGTTATCAGGTTGTCCCTCTTGTCGTCTATGGCGAGGATCTTACTCATGGCCCGCGCTTGCCCACTTGTCGATGGTCTTCATGAGGGTGTCGATCTCGTAGGGTTTCGAGATGTAATCGTCGCACCCGGCCTTGAGTATCCGCTCCCGGTCCCCGGGCATGGTGAGGGCGGTTATGGCGAGGACCGGGATGTCCCTGGTCCTCTCGTCCCTGCGGAGCATCTCCACCACGGTGAAGCCGCTCATCTGGGGAAGGGCGATGTCGAGGAGAATGAGATCAGGGACCTTCTCAAGGGCGGTCCGGAGACCCTCTTCCCCGTCCACGGCGGTGAGGACCGTGAACCGGTTCTCGAGAACGCTCCTGATGGTGAAGAGGTTGTCGGGATCGTCCTCCACCACCAGTACCCGGGCGCCGTCGGCCGGCGCCCTGCGGCGGGGCCGCTTCGGATCATAGGGCCCGTCCTTGACGTGGCCCCCGTAGCCGTCGCCGCCGCCGGCGCTTTCCGGGTTCCACTTCACCGGAATGTGTACGCAGAACCGGGAGCCCTCGCCGAGCCTGCTCTC
>CAZEPS010000082.1:0-9950 GCA_964514165.1 uncultured Leptospirales bacterium | reverse complement strand
GCCGTTATCCGCACCGATATGAGCCGGGCCGATTTCGAGGCGATGGCCAGGCCGAGGCCGGTCCCCTCGTACTTCCTGGTGAGTGTTCCGTCTATCTGGCGGAACTCCTCGAAGATGTGCGGCAGGTCCTCTTCGGAGATGCCGATGCCGGTGTCGGTGACCTCCACCAGGATATGGCCGTCCTCGTGGCGGCACCGGACGGCCACCTCCCCTTCGCCGGTGAACTTCACCGCGTTCCCGATGATGTTCTGGAAAATCTGGTAGATCCGCTGTTCGTCGCTGACCACCCGGGGCATGGTTTCTCCCGCGTCCAGGAGAAGGTTTATCCCCTTGTCCTCGGCAATCTGCTCGAAGTTGTCCCGTATGATGCCGAGGATCAAGGGAATCGAGAGCGGCTTCGGGTCCAGGTCTATCCTGCCGGTTTCGATTTTCGAGAGATCGAGGATGTCGTTTATCAGGGCCAGGAGGTTCCGGCCGTTCCGCTCGATCACCTCCAGGTAGCCGAGCTCCTCCCCGGTGAGCTTGTCCTTTGACTGCATGGCCAGTACCCGGGAGAGGGCCAGTATCGAATTCAGGGGGGTGCGCAGCTCGTGGCTCATGTTCGAGAGGAATTCGCTCTTCAGCCGGTTCGCCTCTTCCACTGCGCGGCGCTGCTCCTCGAGTTCGCGGTTCTGGTTCTTCACCATGTCGGTCTGGCGCTTCAGCTCGTATGCCTGGTGCTGCAGGGTCTCCTTCTTCATCTCCAGGAGCTGGTTCTTGTCCTGGAGCTCCCTGGAGAGGCGGCGGCGTTCCTCGATGGCGAGGATGTTCGAAAAGGCGGCGTTCAGCACCAGCCAGATCTGTTCGATTATACGCACGGAGCGGTCGTTGTAGTCGGCGAGGCTCGCCAGTGATATGATGGCCGAGCACCGGTTGTTCACGATGACCGGCACCGTTATGAGGGACCGGGGGACCAGGTCACCGATGACGGTCCTGAGCCTGAGGAGGGAGTTCTCCGACTCGATGCGGGTCCTGGTAATCTGCCGGGTCGCCAGGGCCCGGCCGAACTCCCCCTCCATGTTTTCGGCGTGAAACGAACCGATTGAGTCGGCGTCCAGGCCGATGGAGGTGAGGTGCTTAAACTCCCGCCCGTCGTCGGAAAGGATGTAAAAGGCCCCGATACTGGAGCCGGTAATCTCGATCATCTTGTTCAGGATGTTCGAGCTGAAGCGGTTCAGGTCGATGGTCGAGAGCATGACCTCGGTCAGGTTGGAGCAGGTCCGCTGGAAGTCGAGCTCGGACACGATGGAGTCGGCCATTCGGTTTATCGATACGGCGAGGTAGCTGAGTTCGTCGCCCCGGTTTATTCTGTTCCTGGCCGAGAGATCCCCCCCCTGGATCTTCTTTGAGACGTCGATGAGGGACCGTATCGGCTCCGAGAGATTTCTCGATATGATTATGGCGATGCCGGAAACCAGGACCAGTGAAATGAAAAGAAGCAGAAGGATCTGCCGGAGCATCCGGTGTATGGGTCCGTAGATCTCGTCCAGGTCCTGCTTCACGATGAGGCCCCACCCGGTTTTCGGGACCACCCTGTAGGCGGCCACTACCTTTTTGTCCCGGTAGTCACGGCTCTCGATGATCCCGGTGCCGGACTCGATGGCGAGGCGGGCGGCCCGGTCGCTGATCCTGAACATGCCGTCGCGCCCCCTTGCCCTGTTCAGGACCACCCCCTCCCGGTTGACGATAATCGTTTCACCGGTTTTCCCGAGGCCGAGGCGTTCCTGCAGGAGGGGGAAGAGTGACTGCTCGAGGAAGATCCTCCCCACGAGCACGGCGCAGGGCCTCCCCTGCCCCGCATACCCGGCGTACAGGGGGACCGAAAAGGTCATGGTGGGGATGTTGAGGTTCCTGGAATAGTAAATGTCCTTGATATAGAACTCGTTTCGTTTCAGGGCCCCGGTATAGTATTCGTTGTCGGCGCGGGTTTCCCCGATGGCGTCCCTCGTGGTGGAGTAGACTATCCTGCCAGATGTTGCGCTGATGATGAAGAACTCCTGGTACCGGTTGTAGTTGTTGATGTAGCTCATGAAGACGCCGTCCAGGGACTCCCGGACACCCGGCCCGGCGCCTCCCCCGGCGCATATGGCGAAAGCCCCCTGCCGTATCTCCCGGTTGTTCGACATGGTCTTCATGTCCCCGGTGATGTTGTCGAGCCAGGCGTTGATGTGCTGGGCCTTCAGGTCACGGATAGCGGTGAGTTTGCCGTACTCACGCTCCTTGATTGCCTGGACCCGCTGAATGTACACGATAACGCTGAATAAAACCAGGGATACAGCGGCAGCCGACAGGAACCAGATAAGAATGCGGGAACGGATGCTCTGAAACCTCAATGGAAACTTCATGGCGTGTCCCCTGAATCACCGTTAGTATCGCCGTGTTCCGCGTCCCGTAACGACTTTTTCATGATATAGATTATGTTGAAAAGGTTCGACAGTGCTCCGACAAAGCGCTCTTTCACGTGTCCCCTCTCCAGGGCGATTACCGCTTCGTTGATTTCCTCCAGGTGCTCCTCGATGATGCGAAGGGCGGATTGAACCGGGCCATGGCCCCGCTCGTTCACCAGGACCCTCATCATCACCTGTATGCCTGCCACGTTGTAAAACATCTCCCTGAAGGCGGCCTTGCAGCCCGAATCAACCGACCTGAGGAGCTTCTCAACCATGGAAATCATGACCACCTGGTATCCGATCCGAATGTGATCGCTGTTCCGGTTGCTTTGATATTCCGGATACCGGGTAAAATAGGCGTTCCCCAGGGCGAGCATATCACCGGGACCGAAGGGGTACTCCCCGTCCCGGGTCATCACCAATTCCTTAAAGGTATCAATGGTGTCGCTCGCCAGGAAGATGTCCGCCAGGGTCTCGTTCATAAACACTTATCGCAATCAGTGACTGTTAAAACAAGTAATAAACATGAATTGTATTCCATTCGGATCGTCTCCAGCGCCTCTGCCTTTCTTTACAAGGCCAGGTTTGCCGGTAAGAATAAAACACAAAAAGACCTCCCCTGCCGGGGAGGTCTTTCGATAATCATGTACAATTACTTTTTTAAGAAAGCCCGAGGGTCTTCTTTACCATGTACACCAGCTGGTCCGGCGAAACCGGCTTCTGGAAGACGCCCTTGAAACCGAGCTTTTCGATTTCAACATTGCTTGCCGTGGCCTGGCCGATGCTGCTGAGAAGGTAGATCGGAAGATCAGGCTTCTTGCTCTTTATCTCTTCAGTCACTTTTGAGCCTGAATCCACCTGTTCCATCATCATGTCGCAGAGAACCAGGTCCGGGTCGTTTTCGTCAACCGCCTTGACACCGGAAGCCCCGTCCATGGCGGTTACGACATCGAAACCGTTTGATTCAAGAATCACCTTAACGGAATCGGTGATATCAGGATCATCGTCAATTACCAAAATCTTTTTCTTATCAGACATGCATGCACTCCTTTCTCATAAAATTTCAATTGAGGGATGTACTGCCCGAATTGTTTGTCGCCCGCAGCAATTCGACAATCCTCTCATTCAGAAAGCTGTACGCCCGGTCAAGGTTCTCTTCAGCCTCAGGCGTCATTGACTCGTTAAAATTCCAGCTGTATCCACGTATCGCGAGGACATAGGCGGGGATCTTCGCGTTGTAAAGATCCTCGCATATTGCCATGACCGACTCCGGCGAAATAGAATGGGTGGTGAAAGCTATTTCCCCCGAGGGCTCGATTTCGTAAAACTCGAAGGGCTCCTTCCCGCTGACCGAAGCGTCAATAAAGATTACCGCTCCGCTCTGCGATATGTCCACCGCGTCCTCGATATTGAGCTGATAGTTGCTGTCCAGGGCAACCCCCTCAACATTCTCCTTTTCGAGCCGGTCTATTATAGCGGGGCCCAGGCCGTCGTCCTGGCGGCCCGGGTTCCCGTATCCGTATACAAAGATTCTGTTCGTCGTCAAACCTGCTTACTTTTCCGATCCAGGATATTGCCCTTTGAATCAACGAGAGTTATTTCCAGGGGCATCTGGCCGATAGCGTGGGTCGCGCAGCTCAGGCACGGGTCGTAGGCCCGAATCGCCACCTCGACGCTGTTCATCATTCCCTCGGAAATCTCCGATTTGCCGGTAAAGACCTTGTCGGCGACAAAGCTCACCGCCCGGTTCATCGGCTCGTTGTTGTTTGTCGTGGAAACGATCAGGTTCGCCATGGTGATCTGATCCTGGTCGTTAATCCGGTAATGATGGAAGAGGGTTCCCCTCGGCGCCTCGAGAAGACCGACACCCTCGTAAACCTTCCTGCCCTTGGTTGTGAGCTTCTTCCCCTGGATGTCCTTGTCGAGAAGGAGTTCCTTGATGAGCTCGGCCGAGTGGAGAAGCTCAATGAGCCGCGCCCAGTGCATGTGGAGCGACATGTTGTTCGGCTTGCCGTTCGTGTAGGCCTTGAACTCTTCGAATTCCTTCTGCGCCAGGGGAGTCGGGATAAAATCAACGGTGTTGAGCCTGCCCAGGGGGCCGACCGTGTACCAGCCGTTTTCTTTCCCGAGGCTCTTCAGGTACGGGAACTTCATGTAGCTCCAGTTCTTGACCTGCTCGCCCACGTGGGTCAGGTACTCCTGGTAGTCCACGTCGTTCAATATCTTCTTGCCCTCGGTATCGACGGCCCTGAGCACCCCGTGGTAGAAGTCAAGGGCACCGTCTTTCCGCACCAGGCTCAGGTGGTTCGACGGGAATACCGCGAATCCGTCGATCATCTCCTTGTTCTTGGAATGGTAGTCCTTGAAGAAGTCAACCGCACCCTGGGCCCAATCGATCATCTTGTCAATGTTCAGGGGATCGGGCCCCTTGAGAAACTCGTCCCGCTCTTCATCGGACAGGCTTTTGTTGATACCGCCGGGGATGGCGCCGGTACCGTGGATCTTCTTGCCGGCCGTGGCCCGGATGATCTCCTGGCCGAATTTCCGCATCATGACCCCCTGCACCGCCAGGTCCTTGTGCTTCATGGCGACACCGATGACGTTCCGTATCGCCGGGTCGGCGTCAATGCCGAAGAGAAGGTCGGGCGATACCAGGTGGAAGAAATGCAGGGCATGTGACTGGAACATCTGCCCGTAGTGCATGAGGCGGCGCATTTTCTCGGCGGTGGGTGTAAGCCCGTCACCGGTGCCCGCGCCCACGATGACGTCCATTGCCTTGGCCGCGGCCAGATGGTGGCTTACCGGGCATATCCCGCAGAGACGCTGCACCAGTACCGGTGCTTCCCAGTAGGGACGGCCCTGGACGAAACGCTCGAATCCGCGAAATTCTACGATGTGGAGCCGGGACTGGGTCACGTTGTTGCTGTCATCCATCTTGATGGTGACCTTGCCGTGCCCCTCGACTCTGGTTACTGGTTCTATGGTTATCTTTTTCGTCATGGCTATCTCCAATTCTAATCAAACTTTAACACTTCGTACGGGAGCTTGAGCTCGCTGCCCGTGATGAGCGCCACAAGGGCCTCCCAGATGAGATCAGCCCTCGGGGGACAGCCGGGAAGATGGTAGTCTATCTTCACGACCTCGTGGCAGGGGTAGACCTTGTCGGTTATCATCGGGATTTCTTCATCATTCGGGATGATATTGTCATCCACGGTGACGCAGTTCAGGTACGCCTCTTCAAGGCATTCCTGAACCGGGATGCCGTTACGCATTGCGGGAAGGCCGCCCATTATGGCGCATTCACCGACCGAAATGAGAATATTGCAGTTCTCCCTGAAACTCTTGAGCACATGGTAGTTTTCACTGTTGCACACGCCCCCCTCGATCAGGCCGATATCGCACTGCTTGGTAAATTCCTTAATGTCATCTATCGGTGACTTGTTAAACTCCACCAGTTCGATGAGTTCTAATATTCTATCGTCAATATCCAGCAGGGACATGTGGCATCCGAAACACCCTGCCAGAGATGTTGTTGCGACAACTGGTTTACTCATTACTAACCTCCATTATGATTGTCCTCTTGTCAGCCTTCTATGTCGCTGCCGATTGGTGTTTTGTCGTATTTGCGCTGGCCGATGGGTGTCGAGAAACCGACTTCCTTTCTCAGGATCGCTCCCACGGGGCACTGGTCCATGGCCTTCTGGGCCATATCGTCGGAAAGTTTCGCTTCCAGTTCCGGATCGGCGATAATTGATGATTTGCCTGACCGGTTGATAATCTGGAACACGTGTTTTCCGTCCTTCGTGGTAATGCCCCTTACGCACCGGCGGCACTGAACGCACCGGTTTGTGTCAATGAGAAGCTTGCTGTAAGCATCCACTTCCCTGACCGGGAAGAGATAGGGGAACCGGGGTGCGAGCATCTCGTACCGGTACCCGAGGGCCTGGAGTTCGCAGTTGCCGCTCTTTTCACAGCTCGGGCAGAGATGGTTCCCTTCGACGAAGAGCATCTCGATGATCTGTTTCCTCATGTCTTCCAGTTCGGTGGTGCTCGTTTCAACGAACATGCCTTCGTTAACCGGTGTGGTACAGGCGGCCATGTTGCGTCCACCCACCTTCACGGTACAGATACGGCATATCCCCGCAGGTTTCATTCCATCGAAATGACAGAGGTACGGGATATACACGCCGTTGTCTTTCGCGGCTTCAAGTATGGTCTGGCCGCTATTTGCCTTTACCTCTTTTCCGTTTAATACAAAATTTATCGCACTCATATTAATGTCCTTCCAGATTTGGTTTTCTTCCGGCCGCCTCGCAGTATTCCTTGACCGCGTCTTCGAGGTTGAATTCAGAGACAAAATCGGTGTTCTTCTGAATCCTGCTTTCGTAGAGTTCCCTGAAGTTCTTCAAGGTGGTCAGTATCGGGTTGGGTGAGGTCTGGCCGAGGCCGCACCGGCTCATCGCCCTGACCGTGTTGCCCCACTCTTCGATCTCCTTGAGGTCGTTTTCGGAGGCCCTGCCTCCCATGATCTTCTCGAGTTTTCCCAGGAGAAGAACGTTCCCCGCGCGGCACGGAACGCACCACCCGCAGGATTCTTCCACGAAAAAGTCCATGAAGTTATGGACCACGCCGAGGAGATCGGTATTCGGGCCGATAACTATAACGGAACCGCCGGTGGCGAGGTCATCAAAGCAGATCCTTTTTCCGAAGCCTTCCTTGCCGATACAGGTGCCGGAAGGGCCCCCGACCTGGACGGCGACCGCGTCGCGCCCTTCAATCTCTTCCAAGAGGGTCTGGACCGTTGTGCCGAATTCCACTTCGTAAATGCCCGGCTTCCTGCAGTCACCGGAAACGCTGAGGAGCTTGGTCCCTTTGGACTGGGCGGTACCCATTGCGGAGTACCAGTCGGCACCTTCAACCATGATACGGGACACGTTGCAGAAACTTTCTACATTATTAACGGTCGTCGGGTATCCGAGGTAGCCGTTCTGCGCGGGGAACGGGGGCCTGTTTCTCGGCTCGCCCCGCCTGCCCTCGGTTGATTCGATAAGCGCGGACTCTTCGCCGCAGATGTAGGCGCCGGCGCCGAGCTGGATACGGATGTCAAAGTTGAATCCTTTCTTGCCCGCTATATTCCTGCCGAGAAGGTTCTTTTCGCGCATGTCGTCGAGAACCTTCTCGAGGTATTTCTTCAGATACAAGTATTCGGCCCGGAGGTAGAGGATCCCCTCTTCAGCCCCGATGGCGTAACCGCCGATGGCCATTCCTTCAAACAGGAGGTAGGGAAGCTCGGTAAATATCACCCGGTCCTTGAAGGTACCCGGTTCTCCCTCGTCCCCGTTGCATATAACATACTTTTTCTTGCCCTCTGCTCCCCTGGTATAGTCCCACTTCATACCGGTGGGAAAACCGGCCCCGCCCCGGCCCCGGAGATTGGATTTCTTGACCTCTTCGATGACCGCTTCCGGGGTCATACCGACGGCCTTTTTCAGGCCGGCTCCGGTTTCATGACTGCCGAAGAGAACCGGGCCCTTTTTCATGATGTTGTTCTTTACCATCGATTTAATGAGGTCATTGTTGTTCTGTCCGTCACCAAAAACCGTGACCACATCCTTCATGTCCCTGCCGGACTTCATGCCGGCGACGATTTCCCTGACCTTTTCAGGAGTGAGTTCGGTGAAAACAACCCCGTTAATGATGGCCGCGGGTTCCTGATCGTTCATGCCGATGCAGGAGGTGTCAAAGAGACCGATATTATCGAAGCTTACCTCTCCGAAACCGCAGCCCACCTCATCTTCAAAGGCTTTGGCGACTGCCGCCCGTCCCTTCATCACGGAAACCGCGCTGTTGTTCAGATACACGCTGTACTTTCCAACCGGTTCTTTCGAGAAGAAGTGGTAAAAAGAGACAACCCCTTCCACGTCTACGGTGGAAACATCCATGCCTTTGGCAATCTGAGCAACTGCTTCGTCAGACACCTGGCCAAGTTTCAGTTGAACATCACGTATGACATCGAGTAACTTGGTCGCATCCTTATTGTAGTCCTTAACCGCTTTTTTTACGACGTCTCCTAAAGTACTCATAATCCCTCTTTATATAATTTTTACATTAAGAATTGATTTACATAAGCAGGTTTTCAGCACCCATTATTCATTCCATAATGGTGCAGGTTAGAGATTCGTCCACCGGGATGCAGGAAATACCCGCGCAGAAATTACAACATAATTGAACGGGTATGCTCCATGCCATCCCGAATGGCATAAACATACTAACATGAAAATACATGAGTATGCAATTTCATGGTTTCTGAATGAGAGGTGCATCGCACCTCTCATGAAAAACTAAATCATTTATACTAAATATAATAAGACCCAGATTTCATTCGAAAAGTTTCGAATGACAGCAACCACTACAATGGAAATTTTTATGTCGTTTTTTTGCAAGATAAAAAAAACAGAGGACAAAAAATTTATGGGTATTACTAAAGTGTATTTTGTGATACTTGCGTGATAAAAACTGCTTTCATTAGTTTTTATTCGAAAAAACCTATTGACAATTTCCGAGTTTAATACCTTAAACTAATATATCACATACTAATTCAACAGACAAATTTGATATAGCCAAATACGCAAGGAGGATATGAGTGAATCGCACAAGGATTATCGCCATCACAGTTCTCGGTTGTTTTATTCTCTTTGGCATAATTTCATGCAACATTGACCCGTGGACTACCGGCGCTAATGTAGTGGACACCGATATGGTGACAATCACGAAAACAACAAGGTTTGGGAAAGGGCCTGACGGCGACTTCCTGAGGAGCAATGTCGGATCAGTGGTTATGTCCCATGACACCCACACGAAATCTGGAATGGAATGCATCGACTGTCATCATAAAGTTAACAATCCCGCGAGAATCAAGCGATGCGCTGATCCGGGATGCCACACCGGTGGAGAAGGTTACGCGACCATGCACGGTTTCTGCCTCGGCTGTCACATAAAAAGTGATAACGGCGTGGTTAAATGCAAGCAGTGCCATTGAGATAACGGCGGTTTTGATTTAATGCAGAAAATACTGGTCCTCGGAATCGGAAATATCCTCCAGAAGGATGACGGACTCGGGGTACATATCATAAACACCATACTCGACTCGGAAATGGAGCTTCCCGGGGAAGTGGAATTCCTCGACGGGGGGACAGCCGGTTACGACCTCCTGGGCCTCATGCAAAACAGGGACAAGATTGTTATCGTGGACGCCCTCAAGGTTGACGACAAACCCGGGAGCATCTACCGGTTTACCCCAAAACACCTGAAAGCCGAGGGAAACACCTGTTCCCTTCACGACGTGGGAATACAGAAAATCCTTAAAATGCTCTCCCTGACCGGGGAAAATCCCGAGGTAGAGATTATCGGTATCGTGCCGGAGGATATACAATCCTTTGAAATCGGTTTGAGTGAATCCGTCCAGAACGCCGTTTCCCGGGCGGTTGAGCAGATTTTCGATTCAGTTTCTGCATGAGAGGC
>CAZEPS010000081.1:0-16183 GCA_964514165.1 uncultured Leptospirales bacterium | reverse complement strand
CAGAAATCAACCTCGTGGCGTCCCCTGCCGTATCGCTCCCCCATGCCGATTGGGAAGGTGAAACGGCCGCTTTGGATAAAGTCCATGATACACCCGTTGGTAAGGCGGTCCACCGGACGCCATGGGCGCAGGGGCCGCACCACGTACTGGGCGTGGGCGGTACCGATGGAATTATCATCATTAAAAGACTTCAGCAGGGCATTTGAGTCGGCGTGAATCTCCATAAGGAGGCGGTAGACCCTCCGGAAGGCGAAAAAGTCTGATTTGCAGGGTGGCTTGTCTCTGACCAGGTACGCCCCCAGGGCCAGAGGACCGGGCTCGTTCAGGGTGACCCAGACACGGCCCCGGTCGCCGAAGATCCCGAGGAGCTTCTCCACGAATTCGAGAAAGTACTTCTTGAAGTCCGGGTTCTCGAATCCTCCTTCCTGGTAGAGCCACCAGGGTATGGTGTAATGATTCAAACAGATAAAGAGACGTATTCCCTTTTCCAGCATTGAATCTACAACCCTGCCGTAATGATCCCCCTCGGATGCTTCGTATCTCACCTTTTCAGGGAAGAGCCGGGCCCATTCCACCGTGGTACGGTGGGCTTTCATGCCCAGTTTCTGCATTATCCTGTAGTCCTCATCGAACCTGTTGTAATGGTCCGCGCATCTCCCGGAGGGCTCGGAAAATATCCGTTTCTCCGGCGGCCATGCGGCCTGCTCCAGCTCGATATGATAGTAATCCGAGTGTATATTGTTCCCTTCCGCCTGGTACGCGGACATGCATGTCCCCCAGAGAAAATCTTCGGGAAAATTCCGGTTGCCATTATTCACTTTTTCCCTCACCGGGGAGCAGGTGTTAATAAAAAAGCGTTAATCAGCGAAAAGCCGTTCCCTCCCCTGTTCGGTTATGACCATCTCGTAGACCTCTGTGGGCGAGAACACCTCCTTCTCTTCCCACTTTTCTGGCTGTTTCAGGATGAGGTCCATCTCCTCGTGTGTGAGTTCACGTTCAGATTCAGGGGAGAAGAGGTCTTCGTCTTCCTGCACATAGGTGGTTTTTACCAGGGAAATGAGCCCCTCGGCAACCATTGAAGCAATGATGTTGCTGGCGAACTTCCTGACCTCTTCTCCCGGCATACCTCTTCCCCGAACCATGATGTCGTTGCAGAGGTTTTGGACGCTCATGTTGAAATCGTTGGTTTCAATTAAAACGCCTTCTTCGATGTCCTTGATATCGACCATGATGTTTTCTCCTTTATTCTACTTTATGGTAACTGTTTTTTTTCAACCCATTTACAATGGAGCTGATATATAGCTATACGATTGGGATTGATGTTTTTGCGAATATTTTTTAAAGAATTTGAGTTTTTTTTACCTTCGTTATTTATGTGAACCTCTATCAATAAACAAGAGGTTCCCCTTGGAGCACATATTATGGTTCAAAGATACAATGTCTGATACATCATTCTTCTTGCCTATCCCTGCAATTTCAAAAAATATTTTTTTCATCGACAAATGATGTGAAGCTGTACCGTCCCTCGGAAGGCGAACGCGGTTGCAACTCCGCAACGACCCAGTGGTTAATCCCGGCCAGCCGGGACTCTACACGGCTGAGACGCCAGGAACTCCACTATCGTTCGGCTGCTCTTCCAGGACTTACATTCCTTCTCCCGTTTCATTGCCTCTGAACGGGTGGTATAAACCTCACAATATACCAACTCCCATGGTCCTTTCATTCTCTTGGTCGTGAGTGAACCAGATTGTTTATGTGTAGTATGCTGTTCCAGTCGTTGTTCCAGATCATGGGTGTGACCTAGATAAAATTTGCCACTAGTGGATGAACGTAAAATGTAAGTGAAGTATTGATTCATATCAATAACACAAAACCCGTCAAACTGACGGGTTTTGTCATGCTCCCCCGGTTGGACTCGAACCAACGACCCAGTGGTTAACAGCCACTTGCTCTACCAGCTGAGCTACAGGGGAATGCTCTCATCCTATTTCCAACCTGTAACCCAGTGGGTAATCCCGGAACTCCGGGACTCTACCAGCTGAGCTACAGGGGAATATGATTCAGCGTAATACTAAATATGTAACATACCCATGAGTGTCAATAATTTTTTTAATTTTGCAGGCTGTATTGTATTTCACTTGAAAATACTTGTAATTTTGTGTCTATGCCCTAGTATACTGTTAAGGAACTCTGTTATGACTTTACACGATGAAATACGGGCCCTGGCGGCTCAAAAGAAAGCTATTATTCTCGCCCATAACTATCAGAATCCGGAAATACAGGACATAGCTGATGTTACCGGTGATTCTCTTGAGTTGGCGAGAATAGCCGCAGACAATGATGCTGAAATAATCGTGTTTTGCGGTGTCCACTTCATGGCTGAATCAGCGGCAATGCTCTCCCCTGAAAAAAAGGTGCTGATGCCGGAACCTTCTGCCGGGTGCCCCATGGCGGACATGGCTGCGCCGGAAGACGTGGCGGCCATGAAGGAAGAGCATCCCGGAGCTGCAGTTGTGACCTACATCAACTCTACCGCAGCGGTGAAGGCCCTCTCAGACGTCATCTGTACATCCTCAAACGCCATAAAAATCGTACAGAGTGTTGAAGCTGACGAGATAATCTTTATCCCGGACAGGAACCTCGGTTCCTACGTGCAGAGATTCACTGATAAAAAAATCATCCTCTGGGATGGATGCTGTCCCCCCCATAATTTTTTGATGAAAGATGATCTCATCCAAACAAAGAAACAGTACCCTGACGCCCTGGTTATGGTCCATCCTGAATGCGCCCCTGATGTGATTGAAATCGCGGACAGGGTTTTTTCAACCGGTGAGATGGTAAAATATGTCGAAAATAGTAGTGACTGTCAGATAATAGTGGGCACTGAGATCGGGATGATACACAAGCTTAAATCAGTAAACAGCAACATTGAATACATCCCTTCAACCAAAAAGCTGATGTGCCCGAACATGAAAAAGACCGATATGCAGAAGCTTCATGATTCACTCCTGAACGAGAAAACAGTTATAATCATGGACGAAGAAACAAGTCGCAGGGCACGTTCCGCGCTGGAAAAAATGCTCGAGCTCTCCTTGTAAAGGAAGACTCTTGGAAAAAAACGATAAAAAAAAGGATTTACCCGGTGAAGAAGGACAGGGTATCTCCCCTGCCGGTCTGAAAACTGACGAAACAGCCGGTATTGACGCCGTAAACATTCTCAGGGAAAAGACCTTTAACGAGGAACTCCGTTCCCTTGTCGTCAGGGTTCGTAAAAATGAAACCACCGAGTCCCAGGTTGCCGATCTTTCCGGCCATGAAGAGGAGTTGGCAAGGGAAATCCTTGTTTTTAAACTCCACCAGCTCTTTTACCTGTGTAAAAACCTTCAGGGGTATGACGCGATAAATCCCCACTATAATCCCTTTGACACCTATCTACCCGATGAAATAATGAACGATCGCGACCTCCTTGTCGAACAGATCAGGGGTGTCATGGAATCTTCCGGTTATGGGCGTTTTTTTCTGCTCTCATATGACCTGGAAAAGAAGGGTTTCACCGCAGATATTCTCACCTATGACAGGATGCCAAAGGAAGATATCATTATCAGTATCCGGGACTCACTCTATCATTTAATCCATGAGAGCCCTGAAGGATATATTCTGCAGTCCGATGAGATTCGCGGCAATGATTTTTTAAGTAAGATCCTCTACCCTGATGGCGTGTCCTATGAAACGCTTTACCTGATCACCACAGAAAAAATTTCCGGGTTAATAGAAGACAAGTTTAAGAGCATATCAAAGGAAGGGGGTAATATTTTTCAACCTCCACCAATCCTCGGTATATTTCTTTCAAAAGATGACGGGAATGTTGCAGGTGAAATTTTCAGGGCAATAATAAACAGGCTTGCTCTGCCTCTTCACCTGTATAAAAAGAATCTTCCTGACATTTTTAACATCAATGCCAGTATCAGTTTCAACGATCTGTACTCATACCTCGTTTTGCTCCTCAATTACTATCTCATGGAAGAGGATCGAATCTGTATAATTATAAAAATCCGACGGTACGGGGACAATTTCTCTTTCATTATCCGGTACCTCATCACGAAACTTCAGAACGTCCTCAATAGCAGTTCAATCCTCCTCCACTTCTCGGAGAAAAGGATAGTCGTGTTAACGGATACGGGACATGAGCGCGATGTCCACGGCGTGATAGAGAAATTTAATGAGATATATGATAACAATTTTAAATATAAACTAATTTCTCAAAGCAACAGATCGGTATACTCCTGGGAAATACTGAAAATGCTTGTATAATTGCTTGCATTTCTGGTGTTGCATAATAGTTTTTAATGAGGGGTGCTGCGAACACCTCATTAAAAAACCATGAAGATGCATGTAAATGTATTTTCATGGTAGAGTTTAAAATAATACGGTGCTCATTTATTATGGGAACCTCTATTAATTAAACAAGAGGTTCCCTGTGGGGCACGTATGTTGGTTTAAATCGGTTTTATTCCATTTAAATATTGTATAAAACCGATTTATAGAGGTACCCTTATTGCATAATCCCGGCTTGGAGCGGTAAATCTTACAGCATAAATATAAAATCGGATTGTTCGTTATCACAGCGCCATGAAATTGAGAATCCATCTCATCATATGGGGAACGCTATACCTGCTCTGCCAGGGTATTCCCGCGTGGCCGGCGGGAACCAGGGGGACATCGGGGGCTGATTTCCTTGAGCTCGGCATCGGTAGCCGCCCCATGAGCATGGGGGAGGCTTTTACAGCCGCTATTAACGATATTAATTCCCTCTATTATAATCCCGCGGGGCTCGGTTCTTTGAAATATCCGTCAATATCCCTTTTCCATAATGAGCTTATCGAGGACTCCCGGTTCGAAAACATCACTATAGCATATCCCCTCTGGGGCGGCTACCTCGGGTTCGCGGAATCGATATTCTGGGTTCCTGAATTCGAAAAGATCAACATTTACGGAATCAAAACCGGTGATGTCCAGTTCTATAACAACGCGATAACCCTCGGATACGCCTATAACCTCGAATTCATGTATATCGGCGCCTCCCTGAAATATATCTACCAGAAGATCGATACACTTAACATCCATTCCTTTGCGGCTGACATCGGGGTTCTCAAAGGAATGTATCTCTATACCCCTTTTGAAGCCCCGATACGAAACTTCCACGTGGGGCTGAGCGTCCTCAACCTGGGAACAAAGGCACTGAATGACCCGCTCCCCCGGACACTCCGGATTGGCCTTTCCTACATGTTGACCAGGTGGCTCGGCATAAACATTGACGTCAGTGAGAACCTTATCGATATCTCGGACATATACGATTTCATCTACGGCTTTGACGAGAGCTTTAAGCTCTACCTCGGGATGGAACTGAGCTGGCTCGAGATTTTTTCCCTCAGGGCAGGGTACAAATTCAATGATGGTGGGGGGCTGAAATTCGACAGCACCTACACCTTCGGGCTCGGATTCAACTATGTCATTAAAAACGTCACCTTTACCGTTGACGCATCCTATTCCGATTCCGGCATATTCGGGCCGACCTATTCCTTTAACGTGCTCATCAAGCTCATACCGAAGGTCGTAACCGTCCAGGACAAGAGGGACGCCGATTACCACTACAAGGAGGGAATCCGCGCCTACGTGGCGGACGACATCGACCGCGCCCTTAAAGAATTCAAAACAACGAAAGATTACAATCCCTACCACCGGAACATAAAAAAGAAAATCGAAGACCTCGAGGAACTTCTCAGTCTAAAAAAAGAGAATGAGCGCCTGGAGCGTGAGGCCGAACTCGAGCGCCTGGAACGGGAAGGTGAAGAGGGTCTTTCGGAAGATCAATTTGACCGGTAGTACCAGAAAATTCTCAAAACCGGAATTGAATAGTAATTCAATCCCGGAATTAGTCCGATAATGTAAGAGATATCGGGATACAATCCTCATGAAACGACTTCTATTCAGTATCATACTATTCGGGTTATGCCTTAACACGGCCCATGCCCAGCTCAAGGGGGGGCGTCTCGTAGACGTGCCCACTGCCTACACCCTTATCCGCGGGGCTTACCAGTTCGATTTCCTCGGTTACGACAACGGCGGTATTGAACTGAAGACCATCATCGGACTCCATGAGCGAATCTACCTTGGAGTTTCCTGGAACGTGCAGCGGCTCATCGGGAACGAGAAGCCGGTTCCCGAGATACCGGGGGTCGTTGCCAAGATAAAGCTCTTCAACGGATGGGATGTTTTCCCCATTAACTGGTCAGTCGGGTACGATTCATTTTACGTCGGGAAGAAGACGTCGAAGTACGATTCCATTGACCGGGACAAGAGCATCCTGTTTCCCCCTTATTACGTGTACCACTACCTGAGAAGGCGTTTCAGCAACAGGGAACCGGAACAGGCCATGAATTACGGACCCTATATGGTTTTCACAAGCCCCATCTACCTCTTTAATTTCGAGTGGCACTTTGTCTACGGGGTGCGGATGCTCGTCCAGCCCGATGTACTGCTGGATGAGACCGCCTATTTCGTGGGACTCGACCTCCCCTTCGGGGAGTACCTCAGGTTCAAAGCCGAACTGGTGCGGGTCTACTGGGATTTTCGCAAACCTGACGACTGGGTATATAATTTCGGAGTACGGTATACTTATCTTGACAAATTGAGCATTGAATTCGATATTCTCTACGAACCGGGAGAACGAATCAATCGAATACTCAAGATAGAATACCGCAGTGAATTTTAACCCTCTAGTAAGAATCACATGCCGGGCGATTATACTTCCGCTCACGGCCATAGCCCTGTTTCTAACCAGTTTCGCCGAATCGGCCGATAAGCCTCAATGTTCCATAACGATTATTAATGAATTCAAAAAAACCATACCGCTTACAGTAGAGATTGCAGACACGCCGGAAAAACGGCAGACAGGACTCATGTTCAGGAAATCAATGCCCGCTGACCGGGGTATGCTTTTTGTTTTCGAGAGCGACGCGTACCTGAATTTCTGGATGAAAAATACCCATATACCCCTCAGTATTGCCTATATTGACAAAAATGGTTATATTATTGATATATACCACATGGAACCGCTTAACGCCCTTAAGACCTATCCTTCAAAAAAAACCTCTCGGTATGCCCTGGAGGTTAATCTGGGATGGTTTCACGAAAATAATATTACACCCGGGTGCAGAATACTTTTAGATGGATGCTTCAGTAAATAGAATACCCCCCTCGAAAGATGAACGGGCCCTGATCCTTGCCCTGAAACTTGACGGGACCAGCCGGTCAGCGGTGGAATTCTCCCTTGAAGAGCTGAACATGCTGATTAAAACCGCGGGAGCGGTCACCGTGGAGAGCCGTATCGTGTCCAGGGAGCAGATCCACCCGTCATACATCGTGGGCAAGGGATTCCTCGGCGAGATCAAAGACCTGATCAGCGAGAAGGACATCAAGCTCATCGTATTCGATCTCAACAACATCCGACCGGCCCAGGTCAGAAACCTGGAAGAAGCACTGAAATGCAGGATTGTCGGACGAACCGAGATAATCCTCGACATCTTCGCCCGCCGGGCAAGGAGCTCCGAGGCGAAGATCCAGGTTGAGCTGGCCCAGCTTAACTATATCCTTCCCCGCCTCAAGGGCCTCGGGGGCGTCCTCTCCCGCCTCGGCGGCGGAATCGGCACCAGGGGCCCGGGGGAAAAGATGCTTGAGACAGACCGCAGGCACATCATCAGGAGGATCACGTCATTAAAGAATAAACTCGAAAAGATTCACGCCCACCGGGAGCGGACCAGGAGCTTTCGGAAAAAAGAGGTCCTCGGGGCGGTGGTCGGGTACACCAACGCGGGGAAATCAACCCTGATAAACAGCCTTGCAAAAGACGACCTCTTCGTCGAGGACCGTCTCTTCGCGACCCTGGACTCGTACACGAGGAAGGTATTCATCGAGCAGGGGAAACAGGTCCTCCTTACCGACACGGTCGGGTTCATCAGGAACCTCCCCTCCCACCTGATCGAGTCATTCAGGTCGACCCTGGACGAGATTCAGAACGCGGACTTTATCCTTCATGTCGTGGATCTGACATCCCCTGATATCGAAACAAACATACAAACCGTGGAACGGGAACTGAACAGCCTCGGATCTTTCGACAAGCCGACCATACTCTTCTTCAATAAGATCGATCTCCTGAAGGGTGATACAGGGAACTACAGCCTCCAGTTACGCTACCCCGGGGCGCTTTTCGGGTCAGCCGTCACCGGATATGGAATTGATCTGCTGAAGGTGCGGCTGAAAGAGATCCACGATCAGCTCCAGTACCGACAGGTTCTCATCCAAAACTGATAACTGATGGCTTTAAAAGGATGGCGATAAGTTGTTGACGAAATATGATCAGTGACAGATATATGTCCCTGTAATTTTAGAGATAGACCTGCTGCCTCCATCAGTATTTCACGATACCAGTATGAACCTTACGTTCGATAAAGGAATAAGTCATGGTAGATAAGATATTCAGCCTTGTTTTCGGAACAAAGCATGAAAGGGATATAAAAAAGCTCAAACCGAACGTTGTCCGTATAAACGATCTCGAAGAGAGAATGAAGAAGCTCACCGGCGACGAGATGCGCTCCATGACATCCGGGTTCAGGCAGCGTATCGATAACGGCGAACCCCTTGACAGCCTCCTCTACGAGGCATTCGCCCTGGTGAGGGAGGCCTCGGTGCGAGCCCTGGGAATGCGCCATTTCGACGTTCAGCTCATGGGGGGGATCGTCCTCCACCAGGGAAGAATCGCAGAAATGAAGACCGGTGAGGGGAAGACCCTTGTTGCCACCCTCCCCGTGTACCTGAACGCCCTTAGCGGAAAGGGGGCCCACGTCGTCACCGTGAACGATTACCTGGCACGGCGGGACGCGGAGTGGATGGGCGCCATCTACAACTATCTCGGAATGGAGGTCGGGGTCATCCAGCACGGCCTGAACCACCGGGAGCGCCAGCGCGCTTACGGGTGCGATATAACCTACGGTACCAACAACGAGTTCGGTTTCGACTACCTGAGGGACAACATGGTTGAGCACCGGAGCCTCCGGGTGCAGAAGAAACTCAATTTCTGCATCGTTGACGAGGTTGACTCCATCCTCATTGACGAGGCCCGGACCCCGCTCATCATTTCAGGCTCAACCGAAGAATCGACGAAGAAATATTATCTCATAAACAAGATCATCCCGAGTCTGAAAGAGGGCGAAGACTACGAGGTCAACGAAAAAGACCGGCACGTGGTCCTCACCGAGCCCGGGGTCCGGCACGTGGAAAAGCTCCTGAAAATCGACAACCTCTACGACAACAAGCACATTGACACGGTCCACCACGTGAACCAGGCCCTCAAGGCCCATACCCTCTTCCAAAAGGACGTGGACTACATCGTGAATGAGGGCCAGGTCGTCATCGTGGACGAGTTCACCGGCCGCCTCATGCCCGGCCGCCGCTATTCCGACGGCCTGCACCAGGCACTGGAAGCCAAGGAGAATGTCACCATAGCCCGGGAGAGCCAGACACTGGCCTCGATCACCTTCCAGAATTTTTTCCGGATGTACGACAAGCTTTCCGGCATGACCGGTACCGCCGACACCGAGGCTGTGGAATTCAAGAAAATCTACAACCTCGATGTGGTAGTGGTTCCAACAAACATGCCGATGATACGGGGCGATTACCCTGATAAAATCTACCGCACTGAAGCGGAAAAATTCAACGCAATCGCCGAAGAAATAAAGAAACTCAACGCGAAACAGCAGCCAATACTGGCCGGCACCATTTCCATCGAGAAATCCGAACTGCTTTCGAACTTTCTCAAACAGGCCGGCATCATCCACAACGTCCTGAACGCCAAGTTCCACGAAAGGGAGGCCCAGATCGTTGCCGAGGCCGGCAGCCCGGGCATGGTCACCATCGCCACCAACATGGCCGGCCGTGGTACCGACATCGTCCTCGGCGGGAGAAAGACCTTCCCGGACGATCTGGAGACCCATGTCCCGGTTCACGACGAGAAGCTCTGGGAAAATTTCAAGTCCTCTGTTCTCCTCTCTGATTACGACCGGGCGGACAATCTGTCGGAATCAATGACCGGCCAGGACAAGAACAAGGCCAAGACCATAGTACGGAGCGGCAGGGAGTGGACAGAAAACCACGATAAGGTTGTCGCCGCCGGGGGGCTTCACATTCTCGGCACCGAGCGTCACGAGGCCCGGCGCATCGACAACCAGCTTCGCGGTCGTTCCGGCCGCCAGGGGGACCCCGGCTCATCCCGGTTCTACCTTTCACTGCAGGACGACCTGATGCGCCTCTTCGGATCCGACCGTATCGGCGGGGTCATGCAGCGCCTCGGCATGGAGGAGGGGCAGGAAATCGAAAGCAAGATGGTCTCCAACGCAATTGCCAGCGCCCAGAAACGGGTCGAGGGGAGAAACTTCGAGATACGGAAGCACCTCCTGGAATACGACGACGTCATGAATTCCCAGCGGACCTTCATCTACCAGGAGCGGAACGAGATCCTCGACGGGGAGGATATTTCCCACAAGATATACCAGTACATAGAAGACATCTGTGAGACCAAGGTGGAATTCTTCTCCGAGGGGCGCCCCCATCCAGAAGAGTGGGACATGGAGGGCCTCCAGAACTGGCTCAGGTATCGATTCAACCTCGACGTTGACTTCGACGATGTGAGCCCCTTACAGCTCGCCTACAGGGAATTCATAGAGGGGATCTCCGAAAAGCTGAAGGATAAATACATAGCCAAGGAGAAGGAATACGGCACCGAGAACATGCGGACCCTGGAGCGGCTCCTCTCACTCCAGGTGATAGACACCAAGTGGCGGGACCACCTCTACCAGATGGACGAACTCAGGGACGGTATCTGGACCCTCGGTTACGGCGAGAAGAACCCTTTGGTTGAATACAAGATCCAGGGCTTCCACATGTTCAAGACCCTGCTCAACAGCATGAAAGAGGAGATCCTGGAGTACCTCATGAAGGTCGAGGTCCAGATTGAACAGGTGACCGAGGAAGAGAGGCCCGAATACGAAATGGTGGGTGACGAATATCACGCTGACTTCGAACAGTTCGGCGCCGGGGGTATCCCGGTCTCAGCCGGGTCTCCCTCATCCGGCAGGCCCGGTTCACGGACGGCCCAGAAAGACGACCAGCCAACCAGCGGGGGTGTTAAGCGGAAGAAACGCCGGAGCAGACGGAGCTGATGCCCTCGCCCCTGATGAAAAGCGTCTCCGGGATCCGGGGCATCGTTGGCGAATCACTCACCCCTCCCCTGGTGACGGAAATAAGCGCTGCCTTCGGGAAATACGTCAAGGGCGGCACCGTGGTCATTGGAAGGGACACCAGGCCCACGGGCTATGCAATCTCACTCGGTGTCCAGTCAGTCCTGGCCCAGTGCGGTTGCGGGGTCATTGACATTGGCGTGGTCCCCACACCGACGGTCCAGGTTATGGTGGAGGAGCTCGGTGCAGCGGGGGGCATCGTCATCAGCGCCTCCCACAACCCGATAGAGTGGAACGCCTTCAAGCTTATCGGTAAGAGCGGATCCTTCCTTAACTCCCGGGAAATAGAAAAGTTTTTCTCGCTTCTCGACAAAAACCATGCCTACCCTGGATGGAACCGGGTCGGTTCAATCACCGGTGATAATACCGCATCAAAAATCCATATTCATAAAGTCATCAATGTCATAAACCGGCAGAAGATTCGGAAGAAACGCTTCAAGATAGTCCTCGACTCGGTGAACGGGGCCGGATCCCTTATTACACAGGAACTGCTGAAAGACCTGGGGTGCAAGGTGATTCCCCTTCACTGTGAACCGGACGGCAGGTTTCCCCGTGGTGCTGAGCCGGTTCCTGAAAACCTGGCCGATCTTTCAGCCGCTGTCAGGAATCACCGGGCTGACATCGGTTTCGCCCAGGACCCGGACGCCGACCGCCTCGCCATAGTCGACGAAACCGGGCGGCCCATAGGCGAGGAGTACACCCTGGCCCTGGTGTCTGAACACCTTCTTTCGAAGAAGCCGGGAACCGTGGTGATAAACCTCTCCACCACCGGGGCCATCGAAGAAATAGCCGCCAGGCACGGATCAGAGGTTAAGAGAACGAAGGTGGGGGAAATCAACGTCGTCGAGACCATGAAAAAAATAAACGCCCGGATAGGGGGCGAAGGGAACGGCGGGGTCATCTCCCCGGAGGTGCATCTGGGGAGGGACAGCCTCGCCGGTATCGGGTATGTTTTGGACATGCTCGCTGATCGGAACCAGTCTGTTTCAGAGATCGTGAGTGACCTCCCCTCTTACGTTATGAAAAAGGGAAAGATTACCCTTGAATCAGTGGCTGATCCCGAGCTCCTGGAAAGGCTGGCTGAAGAACATTCCGGGGAGAAAATTTCCAGCCTCGACGGCCTTCGGATAGATTTTATAAAACATGATTTTTTCGCCGGTGGATGGGTCCACCTCAGGGCATCCAACACGGAGCGAGTGTTTCGGATAATCACTGAAGGACGGGATTCGGCCCAGGCTTCACGAATCTACAACCATTTTCGCAAACGGATAGGCACAGTCTGATAATAAGTTTTGCCTGTCATTATCATACTATACTGAAGCACGGAAAAGGCCAGTACCAACCCGCCGATAAAAAAAACAATCATGTCATCTCTCCAATAAGATATTTCATTAATTTAGTATTTACTAAATTAATGTTTGTACTCCCGCAAATAGTTCAACAAAAAATTTTTAATCGAATTGATTTCCCGATCAAGGGAACCATCGATTTGACCATGTCCATACCGGGGGATTCTTCGAACCAGTATAGACGGTAACTTGCGCTGTTTCGCTCAAATGCTTTTAATGAAAATGTTTTCTGGAGAATCAGCCTGATGAAATCAATTTCATACTCGAGGATACAGCAAATAAAAGAAATGGACTATGGAAAAAACTGATTGATAATTCAAGACAGGACATGTATGTTCTATAAAAGGTGAAACCCATGAACATGAGCAGCACCATCGAGATGACACCCCGTGAGCGGGTACAGGCCACGGTAAAAGGGCAGCCGGTTGACCGGGTCCCGGTCATGTACTGGCTTAATCCCCACGCCACCATCCGCATGATAAGCGAATTCAGGCAGTCGCGCAGTCCCTGGAAAAACTTTCTGGCGCGGAAGCTCTGGAAGTACTACCGGCAGGGAGGGGCCTGGTTTCTATCCGAGGAAAAGAGTATCGCCTACCCCCACCTCTTCCACTGGTACGGGAACCAGGAATACGCCATGGATCTCGGTGCCGACATGGTGAACGTTTCCGGGGGCAAGGCGATTGTCGGTGATGACGGGTACTACTTTGAAAACGGCAGGGTGAGGCTGAAAGACGCCTTTGGCGGAACCCGAGCCATGGGAGGAATATATATCGAGATAATGGATTACCCGGTCAAGAACGCCGAAGACCTGAAAAACCTGGAGATGCCCGATGTCATGGATGACCGATACTTCGAATCCCTGAGAAAATTCAGAAAAAAATATCCGGACACCTGCATCTACGCCGACATCTACGGCCCCCAGGAGCTTCTCTGCGCGAACCTGATGGAGATTAGCCAGGCCCTGATGCTCATCCATGACGAGCCCGACCTCGTCTATGAATACATGAATCGCGTCGTGGATTGGAGTATTCCCCAGATACGGAAAATCCTGCAGTGCGGTGCCGACATTGTTATTATCGGGGATGATTACGGTTTTACCGGGAGCACCTTCATATCTCCCGACGCCTGGAAGGAACTCACCCTGCCCCACGTAAAAAAGATGATCGAGGTGATTCACGAGGAGGGTGGGATCGCCATGCTCCACTCCTGCGGGTACGTGGTGCCGCTGATTACCCCTCTGATAGAAGCCGGCCTGGATATTCTTCAGAGCGTCCAGCCGAAGGCGGGCAATGATTTTGAAACACTCTACAGAGAGTACGGGAACCGGCTGACCTTTGCCACCGGTATCGACACCCAGCAGGGGGAATCCATGACCCCCGAAGATCTGAAGAAGGACATACTCAGGTATTACCGTATCGGCGGCAGAAATGGACGACACATCCTGAACACGACCCACTTCCTCCAGCCCACCATGCCTCTGGAAAACATAGAGGCCATATTCAGCACCGTTGCCGAAATACAGGCCGGCATGCACGATGGGTAATATTTTGTATGCTTCGCGGACACTTTAAGGGCTTTTTTCAGGAATATAAATGTTATTTCAGGTGTGAAAGGACGATCCGTCTGGTAACTATCGGATGTCTTGCTGATTATACGATATTTCACAATGAAACGAATTTTCACGACTTAAACTCGAAGGTGTCCACGAGGCGGTGAAGGTTCTGGGTCATGGCGGAGACCTCTTCAGTGCTCGCCGCGATCTGTTCAGCCGAACTGGAGTTGCTTTGTGCCATGATCCCGATCTCCTGTATCGCATCGGAAATACTTCGCGTCGCTTTCAGGTTCACGTCAAGGAGTGACTGTATCTTGTCCGATATCTCTTTCATGTTCGCCGACTCGCTGATAACGTTTTCATTATAACTCATCTGGTCCTTCATGTACCGGGAAATCTTGTCAATGAGTTGCCCCACGGCAGAGGTGTCTTCAATAATGGCGGAAATGATGTCGCTTATATATTTCAGGCGCTCCATGCCTTTTTGAATCTCGTCACTGTTCCTGCGGATGAGCTGGTCGATATCCTTAATGCTCTGGGCGGTCCTGTCTGCCAGTTTTGAAATTTCATCTGCAACGACCGCGAAGCCCCGTCCTGACTCGCCGGCCCGTGCTGATTCTATAGCGGCGTTCAGTGAAAGAAGGTTTATCTGGTCCGATATGTCATTGATGAGTCCCATTATGTTGGCCATCTCTGTGGAACTCTTTTCTATTGCCGCCATGATTTCACCGGTCGACTTGATAGCGTCCTCGCCATCTGCGATCCGCTCCGTGATGGATCCGGTAAGCGTAATGGCCTCCTCCGTCTCCCTGTTCAGGGCGGTTATAGACTGTGACAGTTCACTTACCCGTGCTGAAAGGGTTGAGAACGTGGCGGTCTGGGTTTCCGCGTTTTCTGCCAGTTCATCAATGCTCTGCACGTTCTCCCTGCTTGTTTCCATTATTGTATCTTCCATCTCATTCAGTTTACCGGTGTTATCGGCAAGGGACGTGGTCGTGGCCGAGACCTCTTCCATGGCTGCGGCCAGGTTTGATGCAATATTCTGGACATTGTTAAGCAGAATCGTTGTTGATTCAAGGTTTTCGCTGGCTGTCTGTTTTCCTTTTTCGATTGTATTAATATTTTTTCTGGTGAACTGTGCCATGATATACATGAAGTAGGCGTTTCCCGCCATGAAGAGGACCTTGGCAAGCTCAGTAGGTATCCGGAGGGCGCCAGGGGTAAATATGAGCTTTGAGTTTTCCACAAAGGACATGTTACCAAGCGTTAATCCAAGGACAATCAGCATAATGTAATTAAAGATAGTGAGTCCGGCCATATACAGGTTAAGACGGCGGTTAAACCGCAGACCATGAATGATTACATAGAGAAAAAACAGTATAAAGGTCGCCGGTTCCTTTATTGCCAGTCCCCAGCTGTTATAAGGATCAAAATGGAAGCTTATTTTTACAAATGTAAGGTTCAATACTTCAATGGTGGCTGACAGGTAAATCAGCAGTGCCGGTGCCCTCTTGAACCAGATAAATAGCTGGTTAATAAAGGCCAGGACAAACACGACACCGCTTCCGATCAATATTGAAATATAGACCGGATGGACTGAACCGGTCCGCATGGCGGAAATTCCCGATATAAGAAAGAAGAGCGCGAAAATATATCTGGTTCGGTTTATTATTTTTTCTACGCCGAGAGTGTTCATACAGGTATCCTCAAATGATTGTGTAATTTAAAGTGACAATGCTGCTTGTTAATACAAAAAGTTATCATAAAAGGCTGCAAATATGGGATTATCATTTTTACACTGAATAGTAAAGGAAATTACAGATCAGTTTAAAAATAAGTAAATCAAAACAGTAATTATTTATAAACTATTTTTTATTTTTCAAGAGCACTATTTTAGCATAATCCCCCGCCGCCGAAGGCGGCGGGGGATT
>CAZEPS010000080.1:0-16198 GCA_964514165.1 uncultured Leptospirales bacterium | reverse complement strand
GAAGAGGCCTATCGTAAGCGGCTGCCGGTCTATTTTTGGTAGGGGGTCAGAGCCTTTTAGTATTCCCCCAGCATTCCGGAATGAGACAAAAAAGAAATAGACAGCGTTAAATGAATATATTCTTTATACCTGAATAGATCACAACAGTAATGAAACGGAGGCGACCATGCGCTGGCTCCTGCTTGCTCTCGCTATAACCGCCGAACTCTGCGGTTCAACCTGCATGAAACTCTCGAACGGGTTCACCAACCTCTACGCGTCAATACTGACCTTTGTATTCTGGGGGATTTCATTCACCATATTCATTTTTGCCTTAAAGCACTTCGACCTGAGCTTCATTTACGCCATCTGGGCCGGAACAGGCATCATGCTGGTGTCAATAATCGGCATGACCTATTTCAAAGAGCCGGTAAACCTTTTGAAAATTGTATCGATTCTTGTCATAGTCGCCGGTGTAATTCTTCTCAATTTAAGCGAAGTTCTCACAAAGCAGTAATTAATTACAGCAGGGTTCTCTTCAGGTATTCGAAAGCGGTCCCCAGGTTCGCCTTGGCCCAGAGGAGGGGGGTATTGTCGTTGGGAACGTACTCTTCCCCGCCAGGTTCTTCGACGTACCAGGCCTCGGGGCAGAGGCCCCCGCCCCGGGGGAAATCTTCCGGGGTGAGCTGCCCCAGGGAACGGTTAAAATAATACATCTGCCGTTCACGAAATTCCGGGTTCCCGGTGGCGAGAAATCGTTTCCCATAGATTATCGAGAGCACCGGATCGAAGATGCACCACTGGGCCTCCTTTCCGGGGACCAGGTGCCGGTTCCGCTCCTCGATACGCCTGCTGTAGTCCGCTTCCCGCTCCAGGTGTTCGTAGATGCTTTTGTAGCCGGGGCACCAGTATGAATCCCCCATGTAGCGCCGTATGCCGATCTCCCCGGCCAGTTCGCCGATGACCGTGGAAACGATACTCTCCTCATGAATGGTTGGCACGGCCCCCAGGGGGTATACCAGGAAGAGGAGGGCCGCGTCGGTCTTACCGGTCAGGGGGGAGTCATGGGGGAGGGCCCGGTCGAGGGTCATCCGCCCCCGGGAAATAAGGACGTCGCAGAAATCCAGGTCAGGGAAAATGCTTCCCATCGCCGGTGTAACCCTTTCCCGTAATAAATATTTCCTCATGGCGGTAAGCCCGGCGGATACCACCCCAACGCTCGAGATTCTCAGTTTCAGCTCCTCCTCCCAGTGGCCGCTGTCGCGGTCATGCCAGTACTCGATGGCCTCGAAATATCGCGGGAACAGGCTGTAAAGGTACCTCGACTCCTCTGGTATTTCATACTTTCCCATGAGGGCCATGGTAAAGGCGAGCCAGAGCACGTACCCGAGGGCGTCGTTCTGGGCGTGGGACCACTGCTCGGTCAGTTCCTCCATGGTCTCCCCGTTCATCCTGACGTGGGGACGCTTCATGGGAACGTGTTTGTCCGTCTCCCCGGAAATGATGCTGTTGAACCGGGGGACCTGGGTCTCGAGAAATCTTTCCATGGAGCGGAGGCCCCGGGCCACCATGTCGTAATTTTTCTTTTCCATCTCGTAGTTGAGGACCATGACCGTGTCCCGGAGCCAGGTCCGGCGGTATCCTGTCGGATCAAACCCGGGAACCGTGCCCACGGCCGGATAGAGGTGATTGCTGTTCGATTCAATGGAGAGGGTGCCGTGTTCGGAAAAGAACCGTTCGACAGGCTCAAGGTCGCCGGCAGAATAGCTGGTCTTGACCAGGGCTCTGACCCTCTTATTATGGATGATACAATCGTGCTTCATTATTCCGCGGGGTCACGGCTGTGAATTTTTAATCTTTTCATAGAGCCTGAAGGCGTCGTCCTTACGACAGAGTTCCGTGCCCGGGGTCATGACCGCGGCGGCGCCCGCGGCTATCCCCATAAGAACCGACTCCTCTATGGGCCTGTCCCGGGAGAGGCCGTAGAGGAGTCCGGCGACCGTGCTGTCGCCGGCGCCGACCTTGCTGACGATGGGAACGCTCGGCGCCCGGAGACGCTTCATGACGCCGTTGCCGGCGAGAACGACACCGGCCGCCCCCAGGGAAAGCACCACATACTTGACCCTCTCTTTGGACAGGATCTGGTCAATGGCCTTCTCCTGCTCGTGCTCGTCGGCGATGTCCCCGCCGTAGTAGTCCCTCAGTTCGTTCATGTTCGGCTTAAGAAGAAAGAACCCCCGGTCTATGGCCCTGCGGAGGGGCTCGCCGGTGGTATCGATAATGCATTTCGCCCCGTTTTTGTTGGCTATGTCCGCTATGACCGCGTAGAAATCCTCGGGCATGTTCATAGGGATGCTCCCGCTGGCCACGATAAAGTCGGGTACCGGGTCCATGGATCGGATTTCGTCGTATATCCGGTCGATTTCATCACCGGTGACCGGGGGGCCCGGCATACCGAACCGGTACTGCTTGTTGGTCGAGGTCTCCCGGATGACGAAATTTTCCCTGGTTTCGCCGGAAAGTTCTATCGGGTGCCGGGTTATACCCTCCCTCTCCAGGAGACTCCCGAGGAGGCCGCCGGAGTAACCGCCGGACACGTAGCAGGCGGTGGATTCACCCCCGAGTATTTTCAGCGCACGGGACACGTTTATCCCCCCTCCCCCCGGTTCATAGGCCGGGGGCGCGCACCGGAGTTTCTTCTCCGGGGTCACTATGTCTATGGACGAGCTGACGTCAATGGCGGGATTCGCGGTTATGGTCAGTATTGTTTTCATGGTGAATAACGGGTTTCGTAACAGCCTTTCCTGATACATACCTGCTGCGTAACTTGTTTAATATACACAAAACAGGCGGGGGATAACATTCACTGATACCATTATATTGTACTCATTGAAATCGTGATACACCATTGTAAAAAAACCGCTACAGCAGGCCGCAGATTCATAGAATAACGGCATGTAGTCTTTTCCATTAATGCAATTTAGCAGGTATCCTGCATATACACCTGTCTCAGGGGATGAATATATTAGTAGTACAACCAGTGATAACAAGGAACATGAGATGAATGACCATTCAGCACTGCTAATCATAGACATACAGAATGATTTCTGCCCCGGCGGTGCCCTGGCCGTGGAAAAGGGGGACGCCATAGTGCCCCTGGTAAACGAACTGCAGAAATCATTCAAGCACATCATCGCGACCCAGGACTGGCACCCGAAAGACCAGGTCTCCTTCGCGTCAAACCACGACAAGGCGGAGCCCTACGACACCATTACCATTGACGGTATGGAACAGGTCCTCTGGCCGGACCACTGCGTCCAGGGAACGCACGGAGCAGACTTCCATCCTGACCTGGACACCACCGGGCCCCGTCTCATCGTGCGCAAGGGGATGAAACGGGACGTGGACTCATACTCCGCCTTTTTCGAAAACGACAAGAAGACCAGGACCGGCCTTGACGGCTACCTTAAAAACCTCAATATCAGTAACCTCTACCTGGCCGGTCTTGCCACTGACTACTGCGTCTTCTTCAGCGCCATGGACGCGGCCACCCTCGGGTACAATACCCATGTCATAATCGACGCCACGAAGGGAATAGACGTGCCGAATAACAACATCGAAAAGTCGGTTTCGGCCATGGAAGAGAAGGGAATCAAGATAATATATTCTAAAGAGCTTGCCGCCGGGGCGGTTAAATAACAAAAAAAAACGGGGGAACGACATGGAAACGCTGACCAGAGAAGAACTCGCTGAACTCATATCCGCCAGGGAGAAGCCCTCGGTTTCGATCTACCTCCCCACGGAGGACGCGGTCAAGGACATCCTTCAGCCGAAGATAGAACTGAAGAACCTGATAAAACAGGCCGAGGCCGTACTTGAGACAATGGGGCTCAAACCTGAGGAGCTGAGTGATATCTTCCGCCCGCTTCATGAACTGGTGGAAAAGACCAGTTTCTGGTACACCAGCGACATGAGCAGGGCCTTTTTCATCAACAGGAACTCGGTGCAGTCGTACAACCTCCCGGTAGCGACAGAGAGGAAGGCCCACGTGGGGGAGAGCTTTTACATCAAGCCCCTCATTCCCCTGTTCAACAGCAACAACCTCTACTATATTCTCTCACTGGACAAGAAGGACATCGCCCTGTTCCAGTGCAGCGAACTCGCCATACGGCGCATCAAGGTATCCGGTCTCCCTGCCGGCATGGATGAAATACTGCAGTACGAGGACCCGGACAAACAGCTCCAGTTTCATACCGGGGCCGGGGAGAAGAAGGGCCGCGACGGCAGGCGGGCAGCCGTATTTCACGGCCACGGGAGCGGCTTTGACGATAACAACGCCCTCATGAAGGAACTCCTCCACCGGGTCGAGAATATCGTCACCGATTACCTCAACAGAAATAACGCCCCCCTTCTCCTCGCCGGGGACGAACAGGTGATTGCCGAATACCGGAAGATCAACAAGTACGCCATGGCCCTTGACCAGGGCATCCCCGAGGTCTTCCCCGAGGGAAACGAGAATAAACTCCATGAAAGATCCCTCCCCATAATAAAACCGGTGTTCTTCAACTCGACCCTGGAGGCGATTGACGAGTACCAGAACCAGAAGAACCTGGGAAAGACCTCGGAAACAATCGAGGACATAGTGGTATCCTCATTCGAGGGGAGGATAAAATATTTAATGACGGATCTCACCCTCAGCAGGTGGGGAACATTCAACGGGCAAAAACGGCAGGTGGAGATACACAACGAAAAAATCAACGGCGACGAGGACCTGATAAACACGGCCATAGGCTACACCATCCTCAATGACGGCGATGTCTTCACCTTTGACAATGAAAAAATCCCCGAGATACAACCCCTGGCGGCGGTATACCGATACTGAGGGCAGGGCCTGCCGATGAGAGAAGCACTTCATTACAAACCGACCTGGAAGACGTTACGGTCACCGTCAAAAACGGGTTCGTCACCCACAAGGGGACCGTCGATTCATTCTGGGAAAAACTTAAGGCCGGGAACATCGCTGAAAACGTGAAAGGGGTGGTGGTGGTCGACAACCTCCTCGCGGTGGTTCCGACCGAGAAGCAGAAGGACGAAAAAATCGCCGAGAACATAGTCAATGAACTGGAGCGGAACGACGCGGTAAACGCCGAGGATATCGACGTCAACGTCATAACCGGCGTCGTAACCCTGAGCGGCACCGCGGACGACTGGCAGGAAAAAAACGAGGCCTTCTACGCAGCGATGAACACCGGCGGCGTGAAGGAAGTAAATATCAATATCGTTGTCATCTACTAAACCTTCCATCGGAACCCGGCGTTACAACTGCCGGGTTCCGTCTGCCTGTTATCCCGTGAGCTTTCTCCGCACCAGGAGCACCGCCTGGCCGACGATGAGCGGGACCAGGCTCGTCACGATGAGGAGCGCCCACCCGGTCGTTCCCGGCACGGTCACTTTCAGCACGTCCGAGAGAACCGGGACGTAGACCGCCAGGAGAATGAGGCCGGTGCAGAGAACCAGTGATCCGATGAGGTAGGGGTTGGTTATGATACGGTTCCTGATAAAAGTCGAATCGATGTCCCGCATGTTGAAGGCGTGCCAGAGCCTCCCCAGGGCGAGACCGAGAAAGGAGACCGTGACCGACTCCTCCTTCCCGAGATCGAACCAGTACAGGGCGGCCAAAAATCCGGCCAGGACCGCCACGGCGATGAGTATCCCGTACCAGGCGGTTTCATACCACTGGGCCTTCCCCATGATCGGCTCCCCCGGGTCCCGGGGCGGCTTCTTCATGATGCCTGGCCCCGACCTTCCCATTCCCAGGGCCAGGGCCGGGAAGGCGTCGTTTATGGCGTTCAGGTAGAGAATCTGAAGGGGCAAAAGCGGCAGGGGCTGGCCGGCGATAGAGGCGGCGGTCACGATGAGGATCTCCCCCAGGTTGCCCGAGATGAGGTACACGACGAACTTGCGGATGTTGTTGAATATGGTCCTGCCGTGTTTCACCGCGGTCAGGATGGTGGTGAAATCGTCGTCCTGGAGGATGATGTCCGCCGCCTCCTTGGCGACCTGCTGCCCCCGCATGCCCATGGCTACCCCGATATCGGACTTCTTCAGGGCAGGCGCGTCATTCACCCCGTCCCCGGTCATGGCCACGATGTTTCCCTTGTCCTGGTAGATCGAGATGAGGTTAAGCTTCTGCTCCGGGCTCACCCTGCAGAATATGGGCACGTTGATGATGTCCCGCTCCTGTTCGCCGGTAAGGGAATCAACGTCGCCTATGGCCGAGCCGGGCTTGACCGACCCGTCGTCTTCGTCCCGGATGATTCCCACCTCCCGGCCCACCATGGCGGCGGTGACCTCCTGGTCCCCGGTGACCATGATGACCCGGATACCCGCCTCCCGGCACATGTCCATGTCCTCCCGTATGTCCCCCCGGGGCGGGTCCACCAGGCCGGCGAGCCCGAGAAAGACGAGGTTTTCGTAGGGGTCTTCTTCCGCCGACGGGGCCTCTTTCACGGCCATGGCCAGTACCCTGAGGCCCTCTTCGGCCATCTTCCTGTTCTCTTCGAGCCACCGGGACCTGTCCTCATCCGAAAACCCTTTGGCACTGCCGTTTCGCATGACGGCGGCGCATTTCTCGAGCACGGCCTCCGGGGCCCCTTTGACCGAAACCAGGAGCGGGCCGTCGCCCTTTCGGTTGAAGGTTGCCATCATCTTGATCGCGGGATCAAAGGCGACCTCACGTTCCTCGGGCATTTTTTCTTTTAATGACTCCTGATTAAACCCTGCCTTCATGGCCGCCACGATAAGTGCCGCCTCCATCGGATCTCCCAATGTCTCCGGGTTTCCCTCGTCGTCGAGCCGTATCGAGGCGTTGGTGCAGAGCATACCTGCCCTGAGGGCCCGGTGCAATGCCGGATAGTCTTCCGGATCGACGGTTTTTCCGTCCCTGGTAAAGTCACCGCTCACCGCGAGCCCCTCCCCGGTCACGGAAACCGTTCCGCCGGGGCCCCGGAACACGGTCATGGTCATCTGGTTCTCGGTCAGGGTGCCGGTCTTGTCCGTGAAAATAACGTTCGTGGAGCCGAGGGTCTGGACCGCGGTGAGGCGCCGTACCAGGGCGTTCTCTTCCGCCATCTGCTTCATACCCCGGGCCAGGGCGACCGTGGCCACCACCGGCAGGCCCTCTGGGACGGCTGCCACGATAAGCACCACCACGGTCTTGATCATCAGCATGAGCTCCTTGCCCGAGAGGTAACCGGCGGCCCCGGCGAGTATCGACACGAAGAAGATCACCTTTATGAGGCTCTTCGCCAGGCCGTCGAGCTGCCGTTCCAGGGGGTCGGACTTGGCCTCCGCCTCGTCCACCAGGGAGGCGATGGTGCCTATTTCGGTGTCCATGCCGGTGAAGACCGCGATACCCCGGCCGGAGCCCCGGTTGATGGAGGTCCCCTTGTACACCATGGAACTCCGCTCGGCCAGGGGTGCGTCTTCGCCGGCCGTACCGGTCTTCTTGGAAACCGGCACCGATTCGCCGGTCAGGGGGGATTCGTTCACCAGGAGCTTGTTCGATTCGACCAGGCGCATGTCTGCGGTGACCATGTCACCGCTGTCGAACACGACGACATCGCCGGGGACGATATCCTTCGCCGGAATCTCCTTCACCTCGCCGCCCCTCGCCACCATTGCGGTGACCATGTCCATCTGCTGGAGGGCCTCCATTGACCTGGTCGCCTTGAGCTCAGTGGCGAAACCGACAGTCGCGTTTATCACCATCGCCACGATGATGGCGACGCCGTCCACCCACTGGGAGAAGGCGAAGGAGAGGACCGCGGCAGCACCGAGTACCACCATGATGAGGTTCGTGAACTGGTCGATGAATATCTTCCAGGCGCTCTTACCCCTGGAATGCCGTATCCGGTTCGGGCCGAAAATCTTCCGCCGCCGGGCCGCCTCGTCGTCCGTAAGCCCGTCCCTGAGGCGGGCCTGCAGGATTTCGGCAACATCTTCAGCGCTTTTCGCCCACGGTTTTTCCGGCCGGGTGATGTCATTCATGACTTTTTCCGTTCTTTCTCTTTCTCTTTCTCTGGTATTGCATGGAGAAATAATCATACCGTAAAAAGAGAGATCAGCCGCTTCAACTGATCTCTGCAATGAGGAGTTGTTCTATGTTAATTCTTACTACTGTTACATGGCATGGCTTTATCGTACTTTGTCATCAGCATCGGATTTCCACTCTTAATTAACGGCTCTGACCCTCTCTTGATTCCAGGTTGCCTCAAAAAAACCGGGGCAGCATAAATGACCATTATATAAAGTACCACCAGATATATCGTCCCGTATATGCAGGATAATCCGTAAATTGAACTAATGGATCAGGTGATACGACTATTTCACCCGTTCCATTAATACATAATAACGCAATTACCCTATTCCATATACGGTAAAATTTACCTATATTGAGTGCGACATCATAGTAAGGATTCCAGCCAGTGAGGTGAAACATGTATACATTTATAGGATTAGTCATCCTGGCGCTCGGGGCCTTTCCCCTGGTCAAAACCCTCATCGGTATGAACAAAAAAAACCTGGATGAGCGGCTTCCCCTTGTCAGGAAAAAGGCCTGTATTCTTATCGCGGTACCGGTGGCGGTAATCTACGGACTTTTGAGCGGCGCCCTCTGGGACAACTTTCTCCTGTTCGCGAGGCAGCATCCCACCGAACTGGCTGACCCGGTCTTTAACGCAGCCACGGGGTTCTACCTCTTCACCCTCCCCTTCCTGTCATCGGTCCAGGGGCTCCTTTCGTTCCTGGTAGTTATCGCCGTGGCATCGTATTTCTTTATCCTGTTCATGCCCGGCTTCCGCCAGTCCGGCGGGGGTTCGGACATGACAGTGCAGGAGAGGCTCGGTAAAACGTACAGGCAGCTCTTCATCCTCCTCGCCCTCTTCTTTGGTCTCCTGGTATGGGACGCCTGGCTCGAGATCTTCGGGCTCATGTACTCCACCACCGGGACCGTGGTGGGGGCCGGGTACACGCAAATCCACGTCACCAGGCTCGGCTACTACGGGGTCATGATCATCTACTCGGCACTCGCTCTCATGTTTATTGCGGGAGCGGTATCGGAAAGGGTATACCGGCTGATCATGGGCCCCATGGCACGGGGAAACGGCTTCGAGGGAATCCCGAACCGGTACACCTCCTACGACGGGAGCGGAGGAGTGCGCATCGATTCCCTGGTGAAGCGGGTGATCTACTCATGGCGCTTTGACAGCTACCGGCTCCTTTTTTCCGGATATATAACCCGGGAATCGCGGGTCCTCTTTCGCAGGGACATCACGGCCCGGCTCAACCGGGTGGCACCCTTTCTCCGTTTCGACCGGGACCCTTACGCGGTACTTACCGGCGAGGGAAGCCTGGTCTACATCGTGGACGCCTACACCGTGTCCGACCGGTATCCCTATTCCGAAGAGTACCGCGGCAGGCTGGAGTTCGCCGAGGCGGAGAAGCACTTCGAAAACCTGAAGGACCTCCTCGACCGGATGATGAAGAAAATCGAGTATCAGCCCGTCACGCCTTTTTCTGCCATTCCTGTTTTAATATGCTGTCGTATTCCTCATGCTTCTTTAAAAAGGACTGCACGTACCCGCAGGTCGGGATGACCCGGTACCCGTTGTCCCTGGCGTAGTCAAGGGCGTGGGTGACGATCTTTGCCGCGAGCCCCCGCTTCCGCATATCCTCGGGCACATAGGTTTCGATCAGTTCCAGTTCATTTTTTTCGTCACTCTTGTCGTAGGTGAGGCGGGGGACATCTTCCTTTGAATCCCGTTCGATGTAGAACATCTCACCTTCCATGTTTTTTATCTTCTGTTCCACTGTTTCATCCTTTTGTTAATCCTTCTTTCGATTTTTTAAATCGATAACACTGCCCGGCTATTTCTGCAGTATGACCCACCCCCCGTGCCAGTCAGCCACGCGCCAGCCGGCCCTGCCGTGACTGTTCAGTATCCGCTCCACCTCTTTTTCCCGTCCCACGGTAAAGGGAACCTGTACCAGCTTGTAACTGTAGGTTTTGGCGGCCCGGGCGGTACTGGTGAAATTGACCCGGGAGAGTATGTCGCCGAGCAGAAGCACGCTGATCAGGGCCAGGAGCCCGATGATCATGTTGTCCTTTATCCGGTTGGTGGTCATTTTGCCGCCTGCCGTATCATCTGGTTCGCGTACCCCCACTCGTTGTCGTACCAGCTCATGACCCGGACCAGGTCCCCGTCGATGACCTGTATCATCTCCCCGTCGATAATCGAGGCGTGGGGATTCTTGATTATGTCCGAGGAAACCAGGGGGTCCCGGGAGAGTTCCACGACTCCCTTGTAGCGATCGCCCCGGGATTCCTTTTCGAAGATGTCCAGGAGTTCCTCAGCCGAAGTCTTCTTTTCTGTTACTATCACTATATCAGCAACGGAGCCGACCGGCACCGGGCACCGGATCGCTATGCCGTGGAACATACCCCTGTACCGGGGCAGGGCCTTGGTGGTGGCAACTGCCGCGCCCGTAGACGTCGGCACCAGGTTCGCGGCCCCGGCCCGGCCGCGGCGCATCTTGCTCGCCGGCGAATCCACGATGGACTGGGTCGACGTGTAGGCGTGGATGGTGTTGAGGATCGCCTTTTTTATGCCGATGGTCCTTCCCACTATTTCAACCACCGGGGTGATGCAGTTGGTGGTGCAGCTCGCGCAGGATATAATCTGCTCGCTGCCGTCGGCGTCATTGGTGCCGTACACGACGGTCGGTATGTCGTCGCTCTTGGCCGGAGCCGAAAGGAGCACCTTTTTCGCACCGGCGTCTATGTGCTTTTTCAGCTGATCGGTCTTTGTGAAAACGCCGGTGCACTCAAACACGACGTCGACGTTCTTCTCACCCCAGGAAAGGCTGGAAGGATCTTTCTCACTGGTCACCGGGTATTCCTTCCCGTCGATGATCAGGGCCTTTTCGCTGTGCTCAACGGTCCGCCCGTACCTGCCGTACACGGTATCGTACTTCAGCAGGTAGGCGAGGTTTTCCGTGGACACCAGGTCGTTCACACCCACCAGTTCCATGTCGTTCCGCTCAAGGATTATCTTCAGGGCGGCCCTGCCTATGCGCCCGAGTCCGTTAATCGCTGCTTTCATAGTGCTCTCCTTCCTTTTTATTTTATAAGCCTGAAGAGGCTTTCTACCTTGTGATCCTTCTTGTTCGAGTTCTGTTTTATTGACTTCACCTTCGCCCTGGCACGGTAGAATGGCTGGGTCGATTCATGGACCTTGATGAGCATGGATTCCACCTCCCCCTCGATCTGGCTCGTCAGCTCGTCGAGGCGGTCTTCCCTGCGCCGTATCTCCTGGTACATGTCGTGGTTGCTGTTGATCTCCCTGCGGAGGAGTTCAATCTCGTACTGCAGGTTCTCGATGACCTGCTCGTACTCTTTTTTCAGGTCTTCCACTTCCCGCTTGTGCCTGTCCCGAAGGTTTTTCTTCAAGAGGCTGGTCCGCCTGGAATTCTCCCTGGCGCAGAGATCACGCTCTTTCATACGCTCGTTCTCTATGGTATGCTGAATTTTGTCCTTGCGTATAAACATGATATTTTTCCCGGATAGTGTGCTTCACCGGCGGTATTCGCATTTTCTCATCAGAATAAGGGAACCCCTGTTAAAACCGATTGAGGTTCCCTGGATAATCCACTGATTCAGGGAACCTCTATTAATTAAACAGGAGGTTCCCTTTGGGGCACATATATTGGTTTAAATTTTACTAGGCCTTGATTAATCAAGGCCTAGTAAAATTTTTAGATGTACCCTTTAACTGGACATAACGCCGGTTACTTTCAAAGATACTCCCCCGCCCTGAAAAGTAAATTGAGGCGATTCATTAATAATCGATAATGGAATCAATGACCCTTATAAATGGAATCTATGAAATCGAAAAGAGGCTCCTGCCGTGAAACAGGCAGTTATGGGCCAGGACCGCGGCGGAGGCGCTCCACCCCTGGAATTTTGTTCCTCCCGGCGTAAACTTTTTCCCGTGGATGTATTCAGGAAAGGACCATTCCTCCCCGTCCATGGAACTGGCGTTGGCGCGGTGAATCCCCTCAAGGAACCTGAGGGCCCGGTCATACTTCTTCCGTCCGGCCAGGCACGCCACGTAGAAACCGGTTATGAGGGCCCAGAGGCCGCCGTTGTGGTACTCGTAGGGCCGGTTCTTGAAATTATAGGAGAAGGTCATCTTTAAATCTTTCCAGTCCTCGTCAACCTCCTTGATGACCGGGTGGAAGGCGGGGAGGAGGTCGATGTCGTTCCCTTTAATTATTTCGTCGATGTGCCGGTCCACCTTTTCGGCCCGTTCCTCGGTAGAATCAACCACCAGTGAGGCCAGAGAATTGGACATGGCGTCGAACCGGTAGCCGTAGCCGTGGGGCGTGAAAAAGGGGAGCCAGTACCGATCGATGCAGTATTCCCTGGCGTGGCGGGTTTTCCCGTAGAGGATCTCGTGGTACACGTGCTCCGGAAAATCTTCTCCGTCTACAAGCCAGTAGTTGTCGAAAATCATGTTCTTCAGGCGGACTATTCGCTCCCTGAGGTTGTGGTCTTCCGTGTCGTGCATGTACTTCCGTATTTCGTACACGGAACGCATTGCCTGGAGGTAGAGGAGCTGGTCGTAGAGAACGTACCCTTCCTGGAGGTACTCGTCGGCCCAGTCCCCGGTTTCCGGGATGTAGAGAAAGCCGCGGTTGTTGAACTCCCAGGCGCCGAGAAGAAAAAAGGTCTTCTCGATGGCGGGAATGAGCTCGTCGAGGAAATCGTCGTCCCCGGTGGTTTTCCAGTACTCTGCGCAGCCGATGATGAACCAGAGGTCCGCGTCAACGCGCCCCGCCATCCCCCCGTAGCTTATACGCTGTGATTTCGGGTCCACGTTGCTTGGAATCTCGCCGTGGGGCCCCTGGTATTCCTTCAGGGTACCGAGGGTTCTCTTGTAGGTCTGGATCAGCTCTTCGTCTTCGGTGAGCAGTGATGTTATGCCGATGATGTTTCCATCGCGCCCCCAGATGCGCTGGTAATTGGCCACCTGTGTCGGGCTCGCGTAAAAGCCGTGTTCGGAAACGCACTGTTTAATCATGGACAGGGCCCGGTCATATCCCTCCTGAAAGAACTCTTTGTCATAGTTATCGGGTATTTTTTCTCTTTTTTCTTCTGTCACGGATCCGCTCCCCTTATGTGCGCCGCAGGGCAGTACGTCATTCCAAAAATACGGCACTTTGGGCGCCCTGTAAATGAAGCATTCAGGTGAAAAGGGGGTAACGGATCCAGTGATGCCGCGAGGGAGGAGCCGGCGCGCCGCAGGCCGCGCGCCGGCCGGTTGAGGGTCATTTGTCAGGTTTTTTTTTCAGGAGAAAGGTCTCCGCGATATAATCAACGATGAAAAGGCCCACGGACAGGGCGGTGATTATTATCCAGAGCTCCCTGGTGACGTGTATCTTCGTGTAGAGATTGCCCACGAGTACACCGACAACGATGAACATAATTGTGAAAAGGGTAACGCCGAAAGCGCTCATACAATACCTCCTCATGAACTGTCTGTCCATAAGCAGGGCAGGGGGTCCGTCAGGAAAAGACCGGTTTGACCTCTCCTCTGTTCTGTCCAGTGAGAGATGAAAGGGGCCGAATCCGCATTTTTGTCAATCCAATTTCGGGATTATTTTTAAGGGGCCCGAAATATTTTTCAGGCAATTACATCTCACTCCAGGAGCCCGAATGCCATGACCGGGGCCCCGGGATAGGTCACCGCGTAATCGGTATGGCCGAGGATTATCCCGTCGTGGTGGGCCTCCAGGGTCTCTATGATCTTCCCGAAGGCGTTGTATATTCTCGCGATCTTCTGGCCCCTGCGCACAACGTCACCCGGCTTCCTGGTGAAATGGATTATCCCGCTGTTGGCGCTCAATGGCTTCGAGTAGTAATTGAGAATTTTTCCGTCCACGAAACCGGGTGCCGGAAACCGGAACACGCCCTCGCTTTTAACCATGTCGAGGTCGTGGAGGAGGTTCCACACGGAGCCGACCCCGTTCTCGATGTTCTTTTCGTTAATTACCAAAGACTCCCCCAGCTCCAGGGTGAGGGCGGGGACGTCTTTCGCGAGCAGGTTGTAGGTGAGGGTCGAGGTGATCTTGTCCGTGTCGTTGATTATCACCAGGCCCGATTTCCTGGCGAAATCGAGGGTGCGGCCGACGACCTCACGGCCGGCCTGAACCGAGTCGACCAGCACGTAGGGTATCGACTTGTTCCAGTCGTTGTGAAGGTCGAGGACCAGGTCAGGTTTCGTGTCCAGTATGGTGGTGAAGATGATGCTGGCTATCCGTTCCGCCAGGGTGCCCCCCTCGTTCCCGGGAAAAGACCGGTTCAGGTCCTCCCTGCTGATGGAGATGTTTCGTGTCACGTTCTCGAACCCAATCGGGTTCATGAGGGGAAAGGCGCAGACCGTTCCCGCCGTGAGGCCGCTCTTCAGCTTCTTAAAAAGCCGGTGTATGACAACCGCCCCCCCTATCTCGTCCCCGTGCATGCAGCCGGTAAGCCAGACGACGGGGCCGTTGGTTTTGCCCGTAATCATCATGTGCGGGAGCCGGCGTTTTGACAGGTCCGAGCCGCTCAGGATTTTTATGAAGGAGTATTTGCTCTTCGCGGTATGCCTGTTTTTCATGTACCCATTCCTGCTGATTTAATGGAAACGTCGCGATCAAATAATCAGCCGGATTGATCCGTTAGCTGAAGTGCCTGTCTTCCGGACAATTCTGCTAATTATATATCCATTAAGAGGCCATTGTGCAACAGGGCGATAAAAACAGTGAAAAATAATTCCCCTGACGCCCTGACCGCAACTCTAATAAAAGAAAAATTTATTCTTGCTAATAGACATTCTGGTGTGTATTCTAAACTAATACAAGTAATATCTTCTCAATTGATAACGCGCCCGGGCTATGAAAAACGAAAATATACAGGTCGACAAGTTCCACCTCTTTTACGTCGAGGCCCTGATGCAGGACTCGTCCTTCCCGCAGATTTGCCGTATTAAGCCAATATTCGAGGACATGACGAGGCATGAATTCATCGACATTATTGCACGGATGGTGGAGACGAACGATTACGAGCTCACCCAGCAGTTTCTCTATTTTCTCCTCCTCTTCCGGGACATGGAGCACCTCCAGGAGTATATAAATTCAGAGGATTTTACCCTGGAGATGCTCGAAAAGCTGATGGTGTTCGTGTACGGCTACTGCACTATCCATGACCATTCCACAGAGCGAATCATAGACGAGATCCTCTACTTTCTCGAAAACGAACGCCTCCTGGAGCTGGTGCTTCACTCGAAGGTCATCGCCCGGGACAAACTTCTTCTCTTCTTCATTATATCCCGTTTCGACATAGAACTTTTGAACCGCTACTTCGCCCGGATAAAGAACGTCGAGGAGTTCATCAACTACTTCCTGAAGCTCCCGGAAGAGATACTCCGCTCCATCATCGCCCGGAACTACCACCTCTTCCAGTACATCATGCTCATGATGGCCGAGGGGGACATGGAGCAGGCGGTGTCGACCGAATTCTACGGGAGGTACCGGAAAGACATCGAGCAGTTCAGCAAACTCAGCGACATCGTGCGGCAGTACCGGAAGAAGGCGAATTTCGAGAAGGAGAAGGACCAGCCGATTGACAATCGGGACATGGGCCGCATCTCCTATCTCGTGAACATGATACGGGAGCTCCCGGACCCGGAAAAAGCCATCGAGTACTTCGACGGGGAGCAGATCTTCATGGACGAACTCGAGAAGAAGATCGTTTACGCCGTGGTGACCGATCCCCTTCTCGCTGACACCTTTAAGCGCTACGGGCACATGCTCGACGTGTGACCCGGCATGCTCTGACCCCAAACCCCCTGGGGGGCATCATGCTCTGACCCCCCAAAACCCCCCGGATGAGGCATTATGCTCTGACCCCTGACAGCTGCATCGCGCCAGGGCCACCGGATGCCTGCTACGGTCTCAGATTCAGGGTGTGAGGCAGGTCCCCACTGGTCGTGAAACGCATCGGAATCTGCTTTCCCTCAGCCCACAGCTGCGACAGGTCATCGTAATGCCTGCTCAGGTAATGCCCGGACTGACCCGGCGGGCTGATGATGGTCGCGCTTTCCGGGTCACTGAAATC